>JALZAX010000248.1 GCA_030948055.1 Verrucomicrobiota bacterium
GGCACTCCACCTTGTTTGATCGCGGAAACCATGGGCGGCATTTGGTAAAAATCACCGCGATATTTTTCGAACGCCGCGCGCACCATTTCATCTGTCAACGCCGGCACCGGACGTTCTTGCAGAATTTGTCCTTCGCGGTCCTGGGTGTCCGTACTAGCGCCGAGCAGTAACGTGCCGGCGTACTCCTTGTCTTCGCTCATCAACAGATCCTGGATCTTCGTCCCGCGTCCCAGCGTGAGTAGGAGTAATCCGGTCGCAATCGGATCGAGGGTGCCGCAATGACCAACCTTCTTGATCTGCAACCTACGCCTAACGAGTGCTACAACGTCGTGCGACGTCATGCCCGGCGCTTTGTCGACCAGGAGGACGCCGTCAGGAGTTGCAGTCAACGACATCGCAAATAGCTCCCAGGATTTTCTCTTCCGCTTCCGCTAAACTGCCACGTAGTCGCGCGCCTGCAGCCAGCTTGTGGCCACCGCCACCGAAGCGTTGCGCGATTGCGGCGACATCTGCGTCATCGCTTTTCGAGCGCATGCTCACCCGCACTTTTCCTTCGAGCAGTTCTTCAAAAAACACCGCTACGATCACACCTTGAATCGCGCGCAGATGATCGATCAAACCTTCGTTGTCCTCCGGTTTTACGCCAAGTCGTTTGGCCATTTCCAGACTCAAGCTGAAACACGCAACTCGACCATCGCCCTCGAAGCGCATCGTGCCGAGAAGTTCGCGGAGTAATTCAATCCGGCGGCGGGGAAAACTCTCGTACAGTAGTTGACTGACGCGGCCGACATTGACGCGACATTTCAAAAGCTCCGCGCCAATCTCGAAAGTGCGCGAGGTGGTGTTCGGATATTGAAAAGAACCGGTGTCGGTGGAGATGGCGACGAACAAGTTCTCCGCCATCTCCTGCGTCATCGGAAGATTCTGACTGGAAATTAGTTCAAAGAGAATCTGTCCGGTCGCCGGCGCGGTGGGGTCAATGTAGTTGAGATTTCCGTAGCGTGGGTTTGTCGGATGATGATCGATGTTGATCCACTTCGGCGATCGTACTGCGTCACCCGCGGTACCAAGGCGATTTTGCACCGCGGTGTCCAGCGCGACGCCGAGATCGAAATTTTCCGGCGACGCAGGCGGCCTAACGAGTAGTTCGCTGCACGGCATGAAGCTATATTTATCAAGCATGCCGTCTTCATTCCAGATGGAGACGTCTTTGCCGAGCTCGCGCAGCGAAAGGCCGAGCGCGATTTGACTGCCGAACGCGTCGCCATCGGGTCGCACGTGGCTGAGCACAGCGATACGCTTACTCTCGCGGAGCGCGGCGCCAATACTCGCGAAGTCGTCGTTCATTCTTCGCTGTCCGTTTTCGGTTCGATCTCCTGCAAAATCTTGAAGACACGCGCGCCACGCTCGATCGAATCGTCGAGATGAAAATTCAGATGCGGTGTGTATTTGAGCACGACGTGTTTCGATAACTCCGCCTGCAACTGGACGCGGTTCGCTTCGAGTTTTTCGATCACGTCTTTCGCGTTTCCTTTTCCTAAAACACTGATGAAGACATGTGCATTTTTTAAATCGGGCGTGACATCGACATCATTCACGGTCACGAGCGCGTTCTCGAACGTCAGATCGCGGGTGATGATCATGCTGAGCTCGCGTTTCACGACTTCGTTCACGCGCAATAGACGATGTTTCATAGCACTCGTTAGGCAAGTTGTGGGCGTCAGGCGATTATCGCCTAACGAATCACAGCTTTTGCGCGACTGCCTCGAGTTGGTAGCACTCGATAATGTCGCCGACCTGATATTCGTTGAAATCGCCGAGCTTGATACCGCACTCGAGTCCGACGCGCACTTCTTTCACGTCGTCCTGGAAACGGCGCAGCGTCGAAAGTCCGCCGTCGTAAACCGGCTGGCGACGACGCAGAACTCGAGCGCGAGCTGTGCGTGCGATGCGACCATCTGTGACAAGACAGCCGGCGACGATTCCCTTGGTGAGTTTGAAAACCTGTTTGACCTCGGCGTGGCCGATGACCGTTTCGCGATGTTCCGGATCGAGCATCTCCGCCATCGAATCTTTGATCTGGTCGATCAGCTCGTAGATGATCGAATAAAGTTTTACCTGCACGCCTTCGCGTTTCGCCGCGGTCACTGCGTTCGATTCGACTTTGATACTGAAGCCGACGACGACGGCGTTCGATGCGCTCGCGAGCAAGATGTCGTTCTCCGAAATCGGTCCCACACCGGAGTGCACGATTTCGAGATCGATCTTCTTGCTTTCGATTTGCCCGAGCGCGCCAGTCAATGCTTCGAGCGAACCTTGTGCGTCGCATTTCAAAACGATGCGCAAGATTTTTTTGCCATCTGCGGCTTCGAGCAAAGTTTCGAGCGTGGCGCGTTTCGGCGTGGAAAGTTTGTCGGCGCGTTTCGCGAGCAAACGTTCCTCGCTCAGCGTTTTCGCGGAGCGTTCCGAATCCATCACGAGAAATTCATCGCCAGCCTGTGGCAGGCCGGTGAATCCAAGCACTACCGCGGGTGTGGAAGGCCCAGCTTCTTTTATAGGTTTGCCTCGATCGTCGATGAGTGATTTCACCTTGCCGGCGTAGTCGCCGCAAATAAATGGATCGCCATTTTTCAGCGTGCCCATCTGCACGATGACGGTTGCAGTCGGTCCCCGGCCGGCTTCGACTTGCGCTTCAATCACAGTTCCGCGCGGCGTTGCCGTCGGCGAAGCTTTCAACTCCATCACTTCCGCCTGTAGCGCCATCATTTCGAGCAGGTGATCGACGCCCGTGCCTTTCGTCGCCGAAACTTCGCAAACGATGGTGTCGCCGCCCCAGTCTTCCGGCGAGAGCCCGCGATCCTGCAGTTGCTTCTTTACGCGATCGATATTCGCGCCGGGCAAATCGATCTTGTTAAGCGCGACCATGATTTTCACATGCTCGGCAGCTTTAGCGTGGCTGATCGCCTCGAGCGTTTGCGGCATCAAACCGTCATCCGCTGCCACCACGAGCACAACGATGTCGGTGACATGCGCACCGCGCGCGCGCATCGCAGTGAACGCGGCGTGACCCGGCGTATCGAGAAAGGTGATTCGATGGCCCTTATATTCTACTGTGTAAGCACCGATGTGTTGCGTGATTCCGCCCGCTTCGCCCGCAGCCACGCGCGTTTTGCGGATCGCGTCCATGAGCGAAGTCTTTCCGTGATCGACGTGGCCCATGAAAGTGATGATCGGCCCGCGCGTTTTGAGTTCTTCTTCCTGCACGATGACCGGCGGAGGTGGCGCAACCACGACCTCGACTTGCTTGTGCACGCCGCCGCCTTTTTCGCGGCGTTCCATTTCGAAAACGAATCCGTGTTTCGCGCAAATCTGTGTCGCGACATCCGGCTCAACCGTCTGATTCTGGTTCGCGAAAACATTCAGCTCCATCAGCTCCTTGATTAGGACGTGGTTCTTCACGCCGAGCTGCGTCGCGAGATCGCGCACAATAATCGGCGGCTTGATGTGAATGATTTTTTGCGACTCAGCTTCAGGTTCCGGTTCGGCCGCGGGAGCGGCCGGTTCCGCTGGAACTTCAACCGGCGGCGCGACCGTTTTCGGCGGGCGCGGCGCGTGAGTGATCAGATCAACAGCCGGTGCCGGCGGAGCCACAACGGCCGGCTCTGGTTCAACCGGTTTCGCCGGCGCGGCTGGCGGCGTCACGCGGTTGCGTGAAATTGGAGGAAAGAAAGACTTTGTCGCTCTTACTTCACCGTCCGTCCGCTTCGGCTTCGGTTTCTTCTCATCAATCAGCGAAACCGTTTCGACCGCAACCTTCGCGGGTCGTTCGGTCGGTTTTTCAGCGGATGCGGCGGCAGCAGCCTCAGCAGCGGCGCGAGATTTGGCCGCGGGAGTGGGGGCGACGTGCGTGCTGCGGGCCGTTTTTACAGCGGCGGAATGCCTGGCCGTTTTCGGCGCGGCTTTGCCCTTCGACTCAATCGCGACAGACGATTTGCCCGTCGTCTTGCGCGCGGTTGCATGCTTCCGCGTCGCGGCGGTTTTGGTCGTCGTCGTTCTGGTTGGCATTCTTAAATTTTTTCGTTCTCATCGGCTCCAAGCCTCTTATCGAGGAGCCATAACTAAACTGTTGCTTCTCGCGGAACGGCCGCGTGAATTTCCTGCGCCTTCGCTTCGTCCACGCCAAGGATGTCGACGAAATCTGAGACGTCGGCATCGCGCAATCCTTCGAGGTTGGTAAATCCTGATTTCACTAAAGTGACCGCCTGTTCGTCCGTGATCGGCAGCGACGCGGAAAGGGCTTGCGCGGCTTGTACAACCTTTTGTTCAACCGCATTCATCGCGCTCGTGTCTTTGTCGATGTTAATTTCCCAGCCGGTCAAACGACTCGTTAGGCGCGCGTTCTGGCCTTTTTTGCCGATAGCTAACG
>JALZAX010000249.1 GCA_030948055.1 Verrucomicrobiota bacterium
AGCTTGCCGGACGCACGAGTCGACGCCGTGAATGGGGACGGCCCGTTATTCTTTACATTGCGCCACCCAGAGTGTTTTCGGCAAGCTGCCGAAAACTGCAGGCTGGCAGCCTGCGCTCCCCAGAATTTCGCTTCACATCAGCCGTGACGATAGCCGCGCGCGAAGCGGTCGAATAACGCGCCGAGCCAGTCGAAAAAGCGACCGACATTTTCGCCTATTTCCGCGCCGAAATTGGCGAAGGTGATATGCGGCGAGGCGACGATGAGCATGATGCTGAGCAAAATCAGATTCATCAGGTAGATGAGGACGAGGGAAAAAAATGTGCCGTTGTTCGTCAGGTCGGTCTGGCTTTTCGGAATCATCCAGAGGGTGAAGGTAAAATGAAATGCCCAGGTGATTCCGATAATGGCGTAGAGCAGCCGACCGAACGGTGTCATATCGGTCGCGAGACTCAGCAGACCGAAAGTCGCGAGCGCAAGAATGCTGTAGATCGGGAAAAAATAAGGCGCGAGCGAGATCCAGAAATTGTTTTTACTCGTGACCACGTGTCCGCCGTCGCGGCGCACGCGAAACTGGCTAACGCTTCCGCCCATTAGCCAAACCCACACGGCGTGGGTCAACTCATGGCCGAAGACATACATGAGCAGCGGCTTGGGCAGACCGAAAAACGCAATCAACCAAAGAACCGCGCCTAACGAGAAGAACCAGAATTCTTCCGCGGCCCAGAAACGCTGCGTGACGGTCGCGCGCGTGAAGACCGTGAAAAAGGTCTGCGTCAAAATCGCGCAGAGCGGCAGGAGAAAAAGCGCAATGACGAATTTGACCCATCGTGTCGGCACCATGAGCGCGGAATAATCTGGCGCGGATCGCCGCGTCGGCACAATAAACGGTGCGACTTTTACCGGACGCGACGCGCCGGACCGACCGGACGGTCGTTTCTCCCCATCTCGTTTCAGACGTGGTTCGAAAGGCATAGCAGTTTGGCGGACCGCGCCGCGTTTCGGTTACGCCCGACCCATGTAGTTGCCGGTCCGCGTATCGATCTTGATCGTTTCACCCTCTTGAATAAAGAGCGGAACGTTAACTGTTTTGCCAGTCTCAAGAATCGCTGGCTTGGTCACGTTCGACGCGGTGTCACCGCGCAGACCTTCAGGAGCTTCGATAACTTTGAGTTGCACGGACGACGGCAATTCCACCTGGACTGGCCGCCCTTCCGTCGAAAGCACTTCGACCTTTAAATTTTCCACGAGGTATTCCTTGGCGTCGCCGAGCAGATTGTCATTCAGCGTGATGGTCTCGTAGGTCTCCGGATTCATGAAATGATATCCGCTGTTATCCTTGTAGGAAAACTCCAGCGTGTCCCGGCTGACATCGATCAGTTCGATTTTATCGGTCGAACCGAAACGGACGTCGGCGCTCTTGCCGGTATTGATGTAACGAATGATCGCCTGCACAAAAGCACGCAAATTTCCCGGCGTGCGATGCTGCACATCGAGCACAATCGCGACGTTGCCGTTGTATTTTATCGCCTGTCCTTTGCGGAGATCGTTCGCTGCTGCCATAAAAAGAGAGTGGAGTTGATAGTTGAGAGTTGAGGGTTTGGCAAGCAGACCAAGACAGACAGGATTAACCGGATTATTCAGGATTCCGCAGAAGCGTTGGCAGCTGTTCTTTTAATCCTGAACAATCCTGTTAATCCTGTCTATCAAAGCAGTTTCAACTTCGTCAGATCCTGCGAATCGATCAGGCCGACCGGTACGAGGTTTTCGTCCACGACGACGAGATCGTCGATTTTGTGGCGATCGAGCAGGTTCAAAACTTCGACCGCGAGTTTGTCCTGCTGCACGGTCACGGGATTTTTCGTCATCAAATCGGAGACCGAACGTTCGCCGACGCGCGGATCGGTTTGGAAATGCCGGGCGAAATCGCCGTGAGTAAAAATGCCGAGCAATTTCCCATCGCCATCCGCGACCACGGCAGCACCGGCGCGAACGTCGGTCATGGATTTAAGCGCGGCCTGCACAGTGGTTTCCGGCCTAACGAGTGCAAGCGCATCGCGCGGACGCATGATTTGATGCACGCGCATGAGCAGACTGCGCCCAATCATTCCGCCTGGATGAAAGCGCGCGAAATCTTCCTTCTGAAATCCGCGCGCCTCCAGCAAGACCATGGCAAGCGCGTCACCGAGCGCGAGCATGACGGTCGTGCTGGAAGTCGGCGCGAGGTTTAGCGGACAAGCTTCCTGTTCGATATTCACATCGAGCAGGACATCGCAATTTTGCGCGAGCGTGGAACTCGCGTCGCCACACATCGCGATTATTCGCACTTTGAAGCGCGTCAGTGCGGGAATAATGCGCAGCAATTCCTCGGTCTCGCCGCTCGAACTCAAAGCGAGAATCACATCTCCGTCCGCGACCATTCCGAGATCGCCATGCATGGCGTTCAACGAATCGAGCACCACTGCCGGCGAACCCGTGCTGGTTAACGTCGAGGCGATTTTCGCCCCGACATGCCCCGATTTTCCCACCCCGAGCACGACGACTTTCCCGCGCCCCTCGACCGCCTCCTTTATCAGCTCCACCGCCCGGGTGAAGCGTTCGTCCAACCGCTCCCGTAACCGTTGCAGCTCGAAAATTTCCACCTCGAGGACGCGTTTGGCCTTTTCAAGATACTGCATGCGCCGATAATCCTGCGCCGTAGCGTTTCAAGCAGCAAGAACTTGCGTGGGACTCTCGGGGTTAAATCATATGAAAAAGACACTGCTCGCCGCTCTCTTCCTCACCGTGGCCGGAATCGTCAGCGCCGGCGCGCAGACGCAGACTTACAGCGCGCCGGTCAATCGGCACGATCGCGAGCTGCGCCGTACCCCTGAGGTGAGTCGAACGCGCGCGGTTGGCGCTTTCCCGCGCACCGCTCGCAATCCCATCCAGCTAATCAACCCGCGCGCGCCGCAAAGATATTACGGCCCGCCGCAGGAAACGGTCGTTTACGAGACCGAGAACTACGAGGCGAACCATCATCCGCGAATCAACGGCCTCATTCTTTTTGGATTAGTTTGGTAACGCAGGCCGCGAAAGCGGGAGAGAACGCAGAAACTGAGCGGCCGGTCGTCGCGTCGTATTGCGCGACCTTTCTGAAACCGGAGATGCTCCACATCTATCGGCAGGTCACTGCGCTGAGACGAGTGCGGCCGATCGTGATTGCACAGAAGCGCGAAGAGATCGAGCGCTTTCCCTTCGACGACGTCACGATCGTAGCAAAACCGGCCACGCATTTTCTGCGGCGCATATGGTATCGGCAATTACGCGACGTGCCGTGGCAAGTCTCGCGCGACGAAACGAGCGAATTGCTGCGCGTCCTGGATTTGAAACGCGCGAAGTTGTTGCACGTGTATTTCGGTCACATCGCCGTGCATCTGCTACCGCTCATGCAGGAATGGAATGGGCCGACCGTGGTCTCATTTCATGGCGCGGACGTGATGGTCGATCTGGGGAAACCAGCTTATCGCAACGCGACCATGCGAATGCTGGAAGCGGCGCGGCTGATCCTGGTTCGATCTGATTCGCTGGGACAAGCACTCGTTAGGCTGGGCGCTGACAAAGATAAGATCCGCATTCAACGCACGGGAGTTCCCCTCGCCGATTTTCCGTTCAAGACGCGGGTCTGGCCGATCGATGGCGCGTGGCAATTTTTGCAAGCCTGTCGGCTAATCGAAAAGAAGGGCCTGCAAACGAGTCTGCGCGCCTTTGCAGCACTCGTTAGGCAATATCCGCAGGCGCATTTTACTATCGCCGGCGAAGGTCCGCTACTCGACGAGCTGCAACGCCTAACGAATGAATTAGAGATTGCCGACCACGTCACCTTCGCGGGTTTCGTTTCGCAGGCGAAATTGCGCGAGCTCTATTATCAATCACACATCTTTCTGCACCCGAGCGAAACTGGCGCGGATGGCAATCAGGAAGGGGTGCCGAATTCCATGCTCGAGGCCATGGCGACCGGCCTGCCCGTTTTCGCGACTAACCATGGTGGAATTCCCGAAGCCATTGAGAGCGGCACCAGTGGATTTCTCACCGACGAAGGCGATGTCGAAGGCCTAACCAAGGCAATTCTCGGCGCGACCGGAAACCCGTCGCAACTTACGGAAGTCGCGCGAAGCGGCGCGGCGGCGGTCGCGCAGAACTTCGAGCAGCAAACGCAGATCGAAAAACTAGAGGAATATTATTTCGAAGCGATGTCGCGGTAAAATTTCTCCAGCTGCTCCGCCACGGCGAAAAATCCTAACTTTGCTTTCGGTTCTTCTTCGTCGATCTCGATTTCCGTTTTCTGCAGCAGCGCGATCGCGATCTCGATCAGCTCAGTGATTGAGCGGTGCGCCCCACACGTTTTGGGGAAGGCCAGGCGGTCGATCGCGCCATTGCCGCCGAC
>JALZAX010000250.1 GCA_030948055.1 Verrucomicrobiota bacterium
ACTAACTAAAATATTCGCCTAACCAGTTGTAAGGCGAAGTAGAGCATCACTAACGCCGTCAGTGCTTGTGTCCCGACCTGCCAGGCTGGTTTGGAAAAAATTCGCGCGCCCAGTTTGACGGCGAAGGTCAGAACGAAACCCCAGGTCAGCGCGCCGCATACTACTGCGCCCGCGAGAAACACGGAATTCAAGAACGTGCCGCTGAGTTTGTCGCTTTGACTGCCGATGACGGCGAGCCAGAAGCCGATGTTCCAAGGACTCGTTAGGGCGAAACTCAGTCCAAGAAAATATCCTGGGAGGCGTCGGCGTTCTTTCACTTGAATTTCATCGCGGTGCTTTTGTTTCCGCGCGGCGCGCCACGCGCCGATGGAAAACGTCACCGCGAGAAACAGCAACAGCACCAGACTGATCACACCCAGGATCATTCGCACCCGCGGCGTGTTCATGATTGCGCCTGCGCCGGCCGAAACAGCGAGCGCCCAAATAAAATCTCCCGTGCACGCGCCAAGTCCGACGCGCCACGCTGCCCAAAATCCGCCGCCCGCAGATCGCGGCTGCACGCCTCGCCGAATCATTTCGGCGTTCACCGGTCCGGGCGGCCACGCCACCGACCAACCGAGCAGCAGACCGTTGAGCAGTATCGAATTCATCGCGCGCAGCTAACTTAGCGTTTCTATTTTGACCGATCACGTCACGCGCTATCGTGCGCGCGATGAAGAGCCCGATCTTTTGCGTCGTTTTAGTTTTGCAGGCGCTCGCGCATTGCGTTTTTGCCGGCAATAGCGTGGTCAATCTCTCGCATTACGATTTGATGCGCGTCGATTTCGGCCAGATGAGCAATCAAGGAATTATCGGCGTCATTCACGAAGCGAGTTATCCGCGCAACGTGCGTGATGATAAATATTTTTCGCGCCAGGAACAGGCCACGCGCGCCGGCTTGCTCTGGGGCGCCTATCATTACGCCAACGCCAGCGATCCAGTGACGCAGGCCGATTTTTTTCTGCGCACGGTTTCGTCGGCTTGGTCGAGCGCGTCCAGCCGCCCGCCACAGGTTTTGCTCGTGCTCGATCTCGAACAAAACCGTCACTACCCCGGTGGAACGATGCGAGTGAATCAGGCGGTCGCGTTCGCCGAGCGCATCAAACAACGCACTGGCGTGTATCCGGGAATTTATTCAGGCGAGAATCGGATTCGCGCGATTCTGAACGGTCCGGGAGTGTCGGCGGCACAAGGAGCTGTGCTGCGCAGCTGTTGGTTGTGGGTGGCGAATTATCATTACCAGCCGCGCAACGTTTTCCCCTGGGCCCGGTGGACCATGTGGCAATACACCGGCGATGGCGTTTGTGAATTGCCGCGCAACGCCTACCCGAAAAGCATCGCCAACATTCGCAACGCCGAGCGGAACATTTTTGTCGGCGGCGCGGGTGAGCTGCGGACCTTCTGGCAGGAGCATGGTTGGACGCCTGGCGCGCGGGAATCTGCGAGCGAATAGCGCGCTACTACTCGTTAGGCGGGGAAAGTCCGCCGGATTGTGCTTGAGATAAATGCCGGAATTCATTTAGGCATGCGCCGCCGCCATGCTCTTTAACTCGCTCACCTTCGTCGTCTTCTTCGCGGTCGTGCTGAGTGCGTATTGGATGATGCGCGATTGGAACGCGCGCAAAAATCTTCTCCTGGTCGCGAGCTACATTTTTTACGGCGCGTGGAATCCACCTTTCGTCGCACTTCTTTTCGCGACTACGGCGATGGATTTTTATCTGGGCCGCAAGATGGGAAAAGTGCACGACCCGCGCGAACGCAGAATCTGGTTGGTCATCAGCGTGGCGGTCAACTTGAGCATGCTCGGCTTCTTTAAGTACGGGAATTTTCTTCTCGAGAATTTCACCTGGGTGCTGGCGCGGGGCGGCATCCAATACAAACCGCCGCATCTCGATGTTTTCCTGCCCATCGGCATATCCTTTTACACCTTCCACTCGCTCTCTTACACGCTCGACATCTATCGCGGCGTGATGAAACCAACACGATCGCTGCGTGATTTCACGCTCGCGGTTTCGTTCTTCCCGCAGTTGGTCGCGGGTCCGATCGTGCGCGCGGGAGATTTCCTGCCGCAACTCGAACATGCGCCGAAACCACAGAAGGGTCGTTTCCTCTGGGGACTGCTTTTGATGACGCTCGGCCTTTTCGAAAAGATCGTCCTCGCGGACACCATGCTGGCCGGCTCGGCCGATCGTGTTTTCAGTTACGGCGGTCCGTTGGTCGCACTCGATTCCTGGATGGGCGTGATCGCGTTCGCCGGACAAATCTTTTTCGATTTCGCAGGCTATTCGATCTGCGCGATCGGCGCTGCGCTTTGCCTGGGTTTTCACCTGAAAGGTAATTTCCTTTTTCCCTACGCGGCGGTCGGCTTTTCGGATTTCTGGCGACGCTGGCATATCTCGCTTTCCACATTTCTGCGCGATTATCTTTACATTCCGTTAGGCGGAAATCGTCTCGGCGCCGCGCGCGCCATGCTCAACCTCATCATCGTCATGTTCATCGGCGGCCTGTGGCACGGCGCTGCCTGGACATTTGTCGTCTGGGGTTTGTTGCATGGCTCCTATCTCGCGCTCGAACGCCTAACGAAAGCTTTGATCAAAGACGCGCCTTGGGCAGAAAACGTTGCGATGAAGTTACTGATTGGCCTAACGACTTATGTCGCGGTCCTGGTGGCGTGGGTTTATTTCCGCGCATCGAGCTTTGAAAGCGCCAGCCGTTTGCTTGGCGGAATGTTCGGCCGTCACGCAACCGGCGATGCGATTCTAAGCACGCGCGAGCTATTACAAGTCGGCATCGTCACTTTCTTTCTTCTCCTCGCGCATTGGACGTTGCGCGATATCTCCATCGAAACCGCGGTCATGCGTCTCCCGCGCTGGGTCGTGACCGCGGCCTGGTTCCTGATGGCTTGCGCCATCATCCTTACGCAAGGCAGCAGCAATGCATTCATCTACTTCCAATTTTGAGCGGGTAATTCCCGATCTGCCCTGGCGCGGAATCGTAGTCGCCGTCATCCTCGGCGTCTGCATCGCCGTCGCGGTTTGGGAATTTTACGTCCGCTCGTTAGGCTACGAACCAACACTCAACGACACGAGCGACCTGTGGTCGGAAGCGCGGCGACACGTGCAACCCGAATCGCTCGTCATCATCGGCGATTCGCGGGCCTGGTTCGATAGCGATCTCGATCAACTGCAGCAGGGCCTGGGCAAACGTCCGGTGGACCTCGCGCTCGCCGGTAGTTGTGCTTATCCCGTGCTGGAAGATCTAGCGAAAGATGAGCATTTTCATGGCACGATCATCTGCGGCTTCGTCCCTCGACTCTATTTTGCGCCGCCGGGTTCGCCGCCTTTCGATCGCTCGGCCAAAGCGGTGCAGCGATTTCACGGTCAGACTTTGGCGCAACGCCTCAGTCACGAAATTTCCGTTCCTCTCGAGCGAAGCTTCGCGTTTTTGAAAGAGGACGACCTCACGCTTGAGGCTTTGTTGAAAGAGCTACCGATTCCGAATCGTCCGGGCGCGCTCGTGCCGCCACGTTTCCCGCCATATTTCTGCTCGATCGATCGCGAACGGCGGGCGCGCATGGTCGAGCAGTGCGCGCGACCTGGTCGTTTGCAGGAGCGGGTCAAGAACGGATGGCTCGCGCTTTTCACTCCGCCGCCGCCGCCGACGTTTGTTCCGGCGGAAGCATTCGGCGCCAAAATGGACGCCCCCATCGCCGCGCGTTTCCGCGACACGAAAGAGACGGTGGAGAAATTACGCGCGCGCGGAGTGAAAATGGTTTTCGTGCGTTTCCCGGTGAGCGGCGAGCTAAAAGTCTACGAAGACCGCGCTACCCCGCGTGCGAAAACCTGGGAACCACTTCTGCAGCAGACCGGCACGCCCGGAATTTATTTCGAAGATTTTCCCGAGCTGGCCAGCTTCGAATGTCCTGAGTGGTCGCACTTGTCGGCCGGCGACTCCGTCGAATTTACCAAGCGTCTCGTGCCGCATCTGCGGACGGCGCTGGGAATGTGATCACTCTTCTTTGAGAAGACGCGCGCCTTCGATGGAGATGCCGTGGGTCAGTTTCAAACCGAGATGGTCTTTCAGAAAATCATCCACCGAAATCCAGCGACCATCGACTTCGATCCGTTTTGTCCAGGCGCAAACCTTGATCAGACTTTGGCGCAGTTTCTTGATTTCGGCGGCCGCTTCATAAAGCCGTTGCTCGCCTTCCTTGCGCGCCGTGATGTCCTGAATTTGCGAAATGAAAAAACGGGGCGCGCCATCTGGTTCGCGCACCAGCGAAACGCTTAGCGAAACCCAAACGATGCGCTCGGTTTTGTGGAAATATCGTTTCTCGATTTGGTAGGTTGTGATTTCGCCGCTCAGCAGTTTTTCCGCGT
>JALZAX010000019.1 GCA_030948055.1 Verrucomicrobiota bacterium
TCAATTTGCAATCGAACACGCAGAACATCGACGTGCGCGTTTCCACCATTCCGACGGTCAACGGCGAGTCGATTAGCTTGCGTTTACTCAGCCGGGATCAAAAGAGCGAACAGTTCGGTTTTGAGCGACTTGATCTGAGCGAAGATCATTCGCGCATCGTGCAATCGTTGCTCGCGCAGCCAAACGGGATTGTCCTGGTCACGGGACCGACCGGTTCGGGCAAATCAACTTCACTCTACTGTTTTCTAAGCAGCATTAATTCGGTGCAACGTCGCATCATTACGATTGAGGAGCCGGTCGAATATCGATTGCCGGGTGTTTCACAGATCGATGTGAAACCGGAAATCGATCTGACGTTCGCCAAAGGTCTGCGCCACATTTTGCGCCAGGATCCGAACGTGATCATGGTCGGAGAAATTCGCGATTTCGAGACGGCGGAAATTGCTATTCGCGCCGCCATGACCGGTCACCTGGTTTTCAGCACGCTGCACACGAACGACGCGGTCGGCGGCATCACGCGCTTGCTTGATATGGGGGTCGAACAATTCCTCCTCGCTTCGACGGTACGAGCCTTTCTCGCACAGCGACTGGTCAGAACGATTTGTTCAGACTGCAAACAAGTCGTCGGTTATCCGATTGATTATCTGAACCAAATCGAGGCGATCGTTTCGCCGAGTCTCAAATATTACCGCGGCGCGGGTTGCGAAAATTGCCGACACACGGGCTATCGCGGACGAATGGCGATTTATGAAATCTGTGTCGTGACCGAAGGTCTGCGGCGCCTGATCATTCAAAAGGCGACGGGCTCGGACTTGAAGCAGCGGGCCATTCAAGACGGCATGATTACGTTGCGGCAGGACGGCTGGCGAAGGGTCGCGCAAGGATTGACCACGGTGGAAGAGGTGGTCCGCGTGACGCAAACCGACGAAGTAATGTCGGAAACGTCCCTGGTCAGTGCGCCCGCGACAGTAGCTGCGGTTTAGTCACCGCGTAACGCGCGGATTTCGGTCCCGTAATCTTTCGCGCGGAAAATCGAAGTGCCGGCGACCAGAACATTCGCGCCGTTTTCGATTGAGAGGGATGCAGTTTCCACGTTGATCCCTCCGTCCACTTCGATGTCTAGCCATGACTTGTTAGACTCCTTCCAACCCCGCGCGGTTTTTACCTTCTCCATCATTTCGGGACGAAAAGATTGGCCGCCAAATCCAGGATGGACTGTCATGACTAAAAGGAGATCGATGTTCGGCAAGTGCGGTTGCACAGCCTCGAACGACGTCGAGGGATTCAAAGAAAGACCGGCGCGGCAACCAGCGTTGCGAATGGCGCGCAAGGTTTTGGCGACATCATGTTTCGCTTCCGGCTCGACGTGGACGGTGATGCTACTCGCGCCCGCTTCAATGAAACGCGGCGCGTAATGATCCGGATGCTCGATCATGAGATGAACGTCGAGTGGAAGACTTGTTAGACCGCGCACCGTTTTTACCAAGGCTGGGCCGAAGGAAATATTGTCGACGAAGTGGCCGTCCATGATGTCGCAATGGATCCACTCGGCGCCGGCCGCTTCGACTTTTCGAATTTCGTCGGCCAATCTCGCGAAATCAGCCGCGAGAATAGAGGGCGCGATAATCATTGAAGTGTCAGGAGTTTGCCATAGTTATTCACAGCTTTCCCTTGACGTTATCAAACTCCGTTCCTAGATACGCGAAGCTAATTCATGTTCAACGGACTCTTCGGCTTTCTCTCTAGCGATATTGGCATCGATCTCGGGACGGCGAACACGCTCGTCTACGTAAAGGATCAAGGCATTGTCTTGCGCGAACCATCGGTGGTCGCGGTGCAAGCCGGGACCAACAAAGTTCTCGCCGTCGGCGACGAGGCCAAGCGCATGCTTGGTCGCACCCCTTCTAATATAGTAGCGGTGCGTCCGTTAAAGGACGGCGTCATCGCGGACTTCGAAGTGACGGAGGCGATGCTGCGCCACTTCATTACCAAAGTGCACAATCGCCGTGTGCGGGCGCGCCCACGCGTGGTCATCGCAGTTCCGTCTGGAATTACGGAAGTGGAAAAACGCGCAGTGCGAGAATCCGCCACGCATGCTGGCGCGCGCGAAGTTTATTTGATCGAAGAACCGATGGCCGCGGCGATCGGTGTTGGCCTGCCGGTGCAAGATCCAGCCGGCAACATGATTATCGATATCGGCGGCGGGACCACCGAAGTCGCACTCATTTCTCTTTCAGGAATTGTCTTCAGCCGCAGCGTGCGTGTCGCAGGCGACGAACTCGACGAAGCGATCGTTCAGTACATGAAGCGCGCTTACAACTTGATGATCGGCGAGCGCACCGCGGAAGAAATCAAAATCAAAATCGGCTCTGCCTATCCGAGTGAGAAAGAAACGAGCGTGGAAGTGAAAGGCCGCGATCTCGTGGCCGGTTTGCCGAAAACTTTGATGATCACTTCGCAGGAAGTTCGCGAAGCTTTACTGGAGCCGATCTCGACCATCGTCGATTCCGTGCGCATCACGCTCGAACGTTGTCCGCCGGAACTTTCCGCGGATCTGGTCGATCGCGGTTTGGTGCTCGCCGGTGGCGGCGCTTTGCTGCGCGGCTTCGATAAACTTCTGAGCGAAGAGACTGGTTTGCCTGTCCATGTGGCGGAAGATCCGCTGAGCGCCGTGGCGGAGGGGACAGGCAAGTGCCTGAATGAACTTAAATTTTTACGACAAGTCGCTTCCACCGATCGTCAGTGGCGCTGACGATTTCTGGAGAGCGCGATTTCAACTACTCGTTAGGCAAACGCGATGAATCGCTCGAGCATCATCGCGCTATTAATTTTCGCTGCGATTCTCGGCTATTTCCTCACCTTTGGCGCGGAGAGCACGCGCAAGCTGCAGGCAGGGTTTTACCAGATTATTTCTCCGTTCCTGAGCAGCGGTTCGAGTCTCGAAAAGCAGATCACCGGAATGCGGACGGGATTGCAGTCGCTCGAAGAACTGGAGCGCAACAACAACTCGCTTCAGGTCGAGAACCGTTCGCTGAAAGCAACCAATCAAGCGTTGCGCGATGTCGAGCATGAAGTGAATCGGTTGCGCACGGCGTTGAATTACCGAGAGCGTTCGGTCTTCAAGCTGGTCCCGGCAGAGATTGTCACGCGCGACGCCTCTTCCTGGTGGCGCACCGTCACGATCAACCGCGGTCGGCAGGATCGCATCGAAACCGACATGGCGGTGGTAACGGAAGAAGGTTTGGTGGGAAAGACCACGACGGTCGGCGACACCATTTCGGTGGTGCTGCTGGTCTCGGATGAAAATTGTCGCGTGGCCGCGACCGTCGAAGGCACGCGCGAACAGGGGATCGTCGTCGGCGAACGAGTGGCCGGCGCGCAAACGCCGGTGCTCGACCTTAATTTTCTTTCCAAACAAGCGAATTTATCGCCCGGTCAGCGAGTTTACACTTCGGGCGTGGGCGGCGTGTTTCCGTCGGGTTTGCTCGTCGGGCTGGTGAAAGATTTTAAAGTGCGTGAGCTCGACAGTCAGGCGCACTTGAGTCCGGCGGTTGATCTTTCAAAGCTCGAAGATGTTTTCGTAGTGACGGGCAACAAGAAATGATCTTCTTCGGCATTCTCGTTGTCCTCGTTTTCATCGCGCAGGTCATCGAGCTTTTCATTCCGCCCTTGGAATGGATGTACAACGCGCACATCTACATCGTGCCGGTGATTGTTTTCTACGGCGCGATGGCGTTGCCATTTCCGCTCATGCTCGCGCTCGCGGGCTTCGCCGGATTTCTCCTGGATGTGCTCACCATGCAGGTGGTGGGCGACCGAGTTGAAATCGCGCTCGGTTGGTCAATAATGATCTACGCTGTGCTCGCGTCGATTATGCATGGGCTGCGGCCTTTGTTCATCCGAGGACGCTGGGAAATTCATTGTGTGATGAGTGGCGTTTGCACGTCGCTTATTTTGTTGGCGCAATATTTAATGATCACTTTTCGCCGCGGTTCGATTCTCTTCACACCGGAAGCGTGGTGGCAAATCGGCGGACCGGGTGTGATCGCGGCCATAATGGCGCCGTTGCTGTTTTGGTTTTTGCACACGATTGGTGAGGCAACCGGGAATCCATTTTTGCCCGAACGAGAGACCTACTGATGAATCGTCGCCGCCAAATTCTTAGCCCGCGCATTCGCATTCAGATTCTCGGTCTGCTCATGTTGTTGGGATTGGGCGCAGTCGCGACAAGGTTGTGGTGGGTGCAAGTGGCGCACGGTCCGGAATGGACGTCGAAAATTCGCGGCAGCTCGGAAGTGACGGTGCGGATCCCATCGATTCGCGGTGAAATTCGCGATCGCAATGGCGTGACCCTGGTGCAGAACCGCGCCAGTTACGAAGTTGATTTCTATTTGCCTGAAATGGTGAAGGGCTATCGGTCGCGCGTCGGCCAGCCGCCCACGGTGGAATACATGGCCACGATCAGCGGCATGCCGAAGAAGATGAAGGAACCGGACATCATCCGCATCGTGAATGATGGGGTGGTGCCGCGGCTGGAGGATCTGAATCTGGCGCGCGATTACAACGCGAACAAACTGCAGAAGCATTATCGCACCAACACCGAGGTGCCGTTCTCTTACATCAAAGACATCGACTTCAAGACGATGGCGAAATTTTCCGAACACGATGTCGGATTGCCCGGAGTCGATATCGCGATTCGCCCGGTGCGATCGTATGTCTACGGCGCGCTCGCCGCGCACTTGTTAGGCTACGTCGGCGCGCCCGACGATACGAACAAGGAAGAAGCCAAGCGTTACACCTTTTATCAGGGCGACGTGGAAGGGAAATCGAACATCGAGAAAACGATGGACGACTATCTGCGCGGCAAACCCGGTGTGCGTTACATGCGGCGCAACGCCAAAGGCGTGATCGAAGGCATGCTGCGCGAAGAACCGCCCACGCCCGGCGGAAATGTTATTCTCACTCTCGACGCGCGCATCCAAATGATTACCGAAGAAGCGTTGCGCGCCGTGGCTCGAGGCGGCGCCGTCGTGGTCGATCCGAACAACGGAAATATTCTCGCCATGGCTTCGGTTCCGTCATTCGATCCGAACACTTTTATTCCCAGCATCAAAGCGAAAGACTGGGAGGCGTTGCGCAAGAATGAAGCGAACCCGCTGATCAGTCGCGCCACAAGTGCGTTTCCGCCGGGCTCGACCTTCAAGCTCGTCACGACGCTGGCCGGTCTACGCAAAGGACTTGCCGGCGCGCATTTTAATTGCGGCGGCGGCGTTTCCTACGGCGATCATTTTTTCCATTGCTGGATCGGCGAAAAAGGCGGGAGCCACGGAACGCTGGGGCTGACGGATGCGATCAAGGTTTCCTGTAATTCCTATTTCTATCAATTCGGCAACGCCGCCGGAATTAATTTGATCGACGAAACGGGCGAATTGCTCGGTCTCGGCAAAACGTCCGGGATTGAAATTACCGGCGAACAACCGGGCGTCCTGCCGGGACCGGAATGGATGCGCATTAATTATCCGCGCGAAAAATGGACCTCGGCTTACACCGCCAACGTTTCCATTGGTCAGGGCTTTGATCTGGTGACTCCGCTGCAGTTGGCCATGGTCTACGCAACGGTCGGGAACGGCGGCATCTCGTATTACCCGCGCCTGGTCAAGAATGTCGTCGGCGCCGATGGCACTCCGATTCGAAATGAAAGAGGCGAGCCGGTGATTTCGCAAGCGCCGCGGGTTCACGGCGATTTGCGCAGCGAAATTCGACCCGACCAAATCGAGCTGGCGCGCCGCGGTCTCTGGAAAGTGGTCAACGAAGATGGTGGCACCGGGAGCAAGGCGCGTTTGCCGGGTGTGCAAGTCGCGGGAAAAACCGGCACGGCGCAGGCGATGTTGGATGGAAAGAAAGATAACTGCGCCTGGTTCGTCTGCTTCGCACCGTATGATAACCCGCGGTACGCGATCGCGGTGATGGTGCAAGGCAGCGCGGGCCATGGCGGTTCCGTGGCTGCGCCGATTGCTGCGCGCATTTTGCAGCGGACGCTGGCGATGGAAGAAGGAAATTTCGATCCGCAACTGGCCTGGCTGGCGCCGGCGAACAAACCGAATCCGTTTCAGCTGATTCAATCGGTTAGTTTTAAAGACAGCGGTCCGGACATCAAAGACAGCGAAGAAGAGAATTTCGATTCGAGCGACGCGAATGTGCAGATGTCGTCGAGCAACGCTTCACCCGATGTCGAGCCCGAGGCGGACGCGCGCGGGAAGTTGATTCCTCGCGCGCAAAAAGCGAACGCGCGGTCGCTCGCGCCGGCTCCCACGCCGCCACAGAAACTCAATTTTTTCCAAAGACTTTTCGGAGCCCGCCAGGCACCGCAACCCGCAGCCCCTCCAGCGCGCGGCCGCCCGGCACCTCCGCGCAGATAATAAATGATCACGCGAATGAAAGCCCCGCTCTCTTTCCGGATCGCAAGAATTTTCATTGCTTATGATAGAGAAAGTGAAACGGATTTTGGGGCTTGCTTCGCGCAAGACGGGCAACAAGCTCGTCATCAGTGTGGAGAAACTGGAGCGTCGCGTGGCGCTTCTGGAAAACGGCCGGCTTGAAGAATACAGCGTAGAGCGGAACAGCTCCCGCAACATTGTCGGAAGCGTCTACAAGGGAAAAGTTAAGAACATCGAGATGGGTTTGAAGGCGATGTTCGTCGACATCGGCTTCGAAAAAAACGCGTTCCTGCATTTCTGGGATGCGATCCCCGCCGCGCTCGATAGTGGGATCGAGGAAATCGATCGTCCGAATAAGCGCGGCCAGAAAAAACGGATCACGGCCAAGGATATTCCAAATATTTACCCGGTCGGTTCCGATGTGATCGTGCAAGTGACGAAAGGGCCGATTGGCACGAAAGGCCCGCGCGTCACGACAAACTTAAGTTTCGCCGGCCGCTATCTGGTCTTCATGCCCTATAGCGATCGCAGCGGTATTTCGCGCAAGATCGAAGACCCGAAAGAGCGAGAACGCCTGCGCAAAATCTTGCGGCAGCTGGAAATTCCCGAGGGAATCGGAGTCATTATCCGCACGGTGGGCGAAGGACAACGTGCGCGCTACTTCGTCCGCGATCTCGCCGTTCTTCTCGAACAATGGCAGCGTGTCGAGCAGGCGATTCAGGAACAGCCGTCTGCCACGCGCGTTTTCGAAGAACCGGATCTGGTCGAGCGCACGGTGCGCGATTTCCTCACCGACGAAATCGACGAGGTAGTTTGCGACGATCGGCCAGCGATCGACCGAATGAATCAAATGGTCGGTCAGATTTCGCGACGGGCGCGTAATCGGATCCAGTTTTATGACAGCGCAGCGCCGATCTTTGAGACCTTCGGAATTCAAAAACAAATCGACGATGCTTTTCATCGCCAGGTCTGGCTGAAGTGCGGCGGCTATATCGTGATCGACGAAACCGAAGCGCTGGTAGCGATCGACGTGAACACCGGCCGCAACAAAGGCGGACGCGACGTCGAGAAAACGATCCTACAAACCAACCTCGAAGCCGCCGACGAAATCGCTCGCCAGCTGCGCCTGCGCAATATCGGCGGTCTGATCATTGGCGACTTTATCGACATGAAGGGCCGCAAGGATCAGCAAGCCGTCTACAATTTGATGCGTGAACGGCTAAAACGCGACAAGGCCAAGACGCACGTTCTCCCGATTTCTGCACTCGGTCTGATGGAAATGACGCGGCAACGCGCGCAGGAGAGCCTGAGCGATTCGATCTACGAAAATTGTCCGTATTGCCAGGGTCGCGGCGTGGTCAAGACCTCGATGACGACGAGTGTAGAACTGCACCGGCTCTTGAACCACGTCATGCGAAAATACCAGGACTCGGTCCACGATATTCGAGTGATCTTGAATCCGGATGTGCTGAAGCGATTAAAGGAGGAAGACGAGGAGATTCTCGTCGAATTGGAGCGTCGCTATGCCGGCCGGCTCATGTTCCGGGGCGATCCGACGTATCATCACGAAAAATTTATGGTCACCGACGCCAACTCCAACGCGGAGTTGAAACCGTAAATGTTGTAACCGCCCGGGGGAAAAAGGTGTCTACACGTGAAGAACCACTGGAAATCGGACTTTTTTGTGTAACAGTTCGCGACGGAAACCTAGGGATGGGTTTCAAATGTTCTGGCGCATCCTCTTAACCCACGCCGGACGAAATCAATAAGGAGAAAACAACACAGTGAAAAAAGTAGTCTTAACCTTGTGCGCGCTGACAGCTCTGGCGTCGCTCGCAACGGCCGGCTCGGAGTCGTATTCCGGCAAAGAAACCAGGCAAACAGTGGCCGAGTGCCCTGTCTGGTTTGGGGATAGCGAATGGAATCTCGGCATTTCGGGCGTGTATGCCCCAACGGCCAACAATTGGCGGGACGACCGCTATCTTGGCGTGGATCACGCTTGGGGAGGTGCGCTTGATATCAAATACTTCTTCCACCGCTACTTCGGTGTCGGTGTGCAGGGATTTGGTCTCGCACTCAACCGCGATACAACCACCTTCCGGGGTTTCAATAATGACGACAACCACGATTTTGCAGGTGGCGCGCTTGGCACGTTTACCTTCCGTTACCCGATCCCATGCTCGCGCTTTGCGCCTTATGTCTGGGGCGGTGTCGGCGGAATCTGGGGTGGCGGGGAGAACCGTCTGTTCATCAACGAAGCGGTTCCGTTTGTTCGCAGCAATAACGACGATGGCCGCTTGATGGGCCAATACGGAGCGGGCTTTGAAGTTCGCCTCAGCCGGCACATCGGTTGGACCAATGATGCCAGCTACAATCAGGTCGAAGGTGGCCACAACGACTTCTTTCAGGTGCGCACCGGTATTAACTTCGCCTTCTAGCGGGGTAATATTTCTTTAAAAAACAACGGCATTCGGCTTGACCGGATGCCGTTGTTCTCTATAAACCGGTCTCATATGAGATCGCCGACCTTAACCCTAGTCGTCTTTTTTGCAGCTCTCGGACTCTGTTATGCAGGGACCGAGCGATATAGCGGCAAAGAAATGAAACAAGTAGAACAACAACCCTGCCCCGAGTGGTATTCGGATAACGAATGGAACCTCCAGCTCTGGGGCGCATATGCGTTCCCAGGCAATCGCGGAGAGCGTAGTATCGCCGACGTTCTCTTCGAACACGAAAATAACGAGGGTCTCGATATCCGCGAAAATGACATCGGACATTCCCGCGATGATCGCTTCCTCAATAAGGACGACGTATTCGGTGGAGGCGCGGACCTCAAATACTTCTTCCGTCGCTATTTTGGTATCGGCGTAGAGGGATATGTTCTGGACGGTGCTGACACCGTTTACGGCGTACTCGGCACCTTCACCTTGCGTTTCCCGATGCATTGCTCCCGTTTTTCACCCTATCTATTCTGGGGCGTCGGAGCTGCGTTTAACGGCTCGCACGATGTCGTCGCGGAGGATGAAGAGTTCGACACAGCCTTCTCGCGTCGGGTCAATAGCGATAGCGTCTGGGCCGGCCAGGCTGGCGGCGGATTCGAAGTTCGCTTCACCCGGCACATCGGCTGGATGGCCGACTTTAGCTGGAATATTCTCGAAGGTGGAAGCAACGACTTCGGGATGGTCCGGACTGGTTTGACTATCGCCTTCTAACAAATCTTAGGCTAACAATCTCAGAAACGCCGGGACACCTTGTGTGCTCCCGGCGTTTTCTTTTGTCGCAGCGTGCGACTCCGAAATTTGCGAACTCGCTCCGAGACGCGAAATTGAGCCATGTCCTTCGCGCGCATTCTCGATAATCTTGCGCTGGGCAAATCGCCGCAGCTTCGGCAGTTCGAGCGCCTCATTGCGCCGAGCGATGATGCAGAGTTTGAATTGATCGCGCAAAGCTCGCGCTCTCTCACATTGCAAAACTTCGGGCGCACCATGCGTCTGTTTGCACCGCTCTATTTGTCTAACGAGTGCATTAACAACTGCCGTTATTGCGGATTCTCGCGCGACAATCCGATCCTCCGTGTAACGCTTACGGTAGACGAGGTAATCGCTGAAGCGCGCCATCTCGCGATGGAAGGGTTTCGCCAGCTTCTGCTCGTGGCGGGCGAGCATCCGAAGTTTGTCAGCGGAGATTACTTGTCGGATTGCGTTCGCGCACTCGCTTCGGATTTTTCTTCCATTGCGATCGAAGTCGGCCCGATGGAGACGGACGAATATCTACCACTCGTTAGGGCGGGAGCGGAGGCGTTGGTTGTTTATCAGGAAACGTATGACCGTCAGGTTTACACCGAGATGCACACGAGCGGGCCTAAGCGCGATTTCAATTGGCGACTCGATTGTCCGGTGCGCGGTTACGAAGCGGGTTTTCGTCGCGTAGGAATCGGCGCGCTTTTTGGTCTCGCCCCTTGGCGCAATGAAGCCATCGCGCTGGCCGCCCACATCGAATATCTCTTGAAACGTTGTTGGCAGGCGCAAATCAGCGTTAGCGTGCCGCGCCTTCGCCCCGCCGCGGGTGGATTCCAGCCGCGCTTTGCAATGACCGACCGCGAACTGGCGCAGTTGATCTGCGCCTTGCGCATCACTTTTCCACAGATCGGGATCGTGTTGAGCACGCGAGAACATGCCTCGTTGCGCGACGCGCTCGTTCCGCTCGGAGTCACGATGATGAGCGCCGGGAGTCACACTGAACCGGGCGGATACACACGACAAGGCCGCGAACATTTGCATCAAACCGTGCACGGTAAAATCGTTGCGCCGGATTTCGATGGCGGTCTGGACCAGATCGCGACCGGTCAATTCGAAATCAGCGACGAACGTTCGCCTAGCGAAATCGCCGGGGTTTTACGCCGACGCGGCTTCGAGCCGGTCTGGAAAGATTGGGACCAGGCGCTACTCGCTTCGTGACCGTGGTGCTCAATGGCGAACGCGCGGAGACGCGTGGCGCACGGACAGTCGCTGAATTAGCCGACCGTTACGGCCTGCACCCGAATAGTATTCTAATCGAACACAACGGCACCGCCTTGCATCAGCGCGAATGGGATACGCGTGCTCTGTCCGAGGAAGATCGAATCGAATTTGTCCGCGTCGTTGCGGGAGGATAGTTGCCTAACGAGTAGTCGCGAGCCGAATTCCGAGGGCGACAAAGAGCGCACCCACCGCGCGATTCAACCATGCGCCGAAACGCTCGCTCTGGCGCAAGCGGCGACTCATGGCATCGGCGAACCAGGCGAGGGTCAGGCACCAGATCGTTCCAGTCGTCACGAAAGTAAGACCGAGCGCGAGGAACGCGGGCACCTTTGCCGTGGCATTCGGGGCGATGAATTGCGGCAGGAACGCTAGAAAAAAAAGAGCGACCTTTGGATTAAGCAAATTCGTGACGATGCCTTGCCGAAACGCCGACGCGAAACTTGTGGCGCGCATTTTTTCTGAGGGCGCAGCGAGCTGATGCTTTTGTAGTAGCATTCGCAATCCAAGATAAAATAAGTAACAGGCGCCTAACGACTTCACGATGGTGAAGGCCCAGGCCGAGGTGGCGAGAAAAGCGGAAAGACCGATTGCCGCCGCGCACGTGTGGCAAATGCTGCCAACGCTAATCCCGAGAGAGGAAGCGATGCCGGCGCGGCGCCCACCCGCAAGCGTGCGGCCGAGAATAAACGCTGTATCCGGTCCTGGCGTGAGGTTGAGCAAAATGCCGGCGGTGAGAAAGAGCGCGAAGTGTTGAATCCCGAACATCACGAGACCGCTTTCACCACCACGCGCATGCCATCGCTCGAGACTATCGCGACCGCGGTTTGCGCGGGGATGAAGTCTCCTTCCGTGACTACATCGACGATCGATTCTCCAAAGCGCGCTTTGCCACTGGGGCGCAATGTCGTCACCGCTTCTCCTTGCGCACCGGCGGCAAAATCCCTCGCGCGATGAAAATCTCGCGGGATGGAAGAGAGCGATGTTCCGGCGGGAACGTTACTCGAAAGAACGAACCGGCGGTAAAGACTGGTGCGCGGCAAATATTTCGCCAGCAGCGCGATCACGATCACCGACGCGACCATCGCGATGAGAAGATTCAAGACTGGCACGCGCAGCATTGGCGCGGTCGGGAGAAATGTTTCACCCGGATAACGATCGATCATCGCCCAGAGGAGCGAACCCAACATGAGGAAAATTCCCACGACACCGACGACGATGGTGGAATGCGCGAAGAAAAGTATTTCGAGGAGAACGAAGAAGACGCCGAGGACAAAAAGCGCGACCACTTCCCAGCCGGCCAGCCCAGCGAGATAATGGCCAAGAAAAAATAGCGCGAAACAAATTGCCGCGATGAAGCCCGGCAGACTCGCACCCGGAATTTTGAATTCGAGATATGCGCCGATGATTCCGCCTAACAAGAGCAAAGGCGCGAAGGCCGTGATCCAGAATGCGAGTTTTTCGAAACCCGTGGGCTCGATCATGACGACTTTCCCGGACAACGCCGCCTTCTTCGCCAGCTCAGAAAGAGAGTCCACGGTGTCGGCGGCAAGCAACGGTTTGCCATCGATTTTCTCCGTTGCTTCCTGTGCATTTAGAGTCAGCAAGGAGCCTTTCGCATGCACGACGCGCTCGCCGATTTTCACTTCCTTTTCCTTGTTCATGAACGCTTCGCCAATATCGGGATTGTGTCCGTTGCGAATGGCGGAGCCGCGGATGAGCGCGGACCAATATGAAATGGTTTTCTCGCGCGCAGTGGCCGGAAGATCTTCCCCCGTTGAGAGAATGGGTGCGGCCGCGCCGATCGCGCTCACTGGCGCCATGTAAATGTTGCGTGTGGCCAAAGCGATGAGCGCGCCCGCAGAACCCGCATTGGTGTTGATAAAAGTGTAGGTCGGAATCTTCGCTTGATTGAGCAGGTGCGTGATTTCTTCGGCGCTATCGAGTTGGCCGCCGTAAGTGTTCATGTCGAGAATGAGCGCGCTCGCGCCTTCGCTCTCGGCGGCTTTTTGCACGCGCCGCAGAAAGACGAACATCGGCTGCGAAACCTCGCCTTGCACCGGCACGACTACGACGTCGCCCTTATGAATCGTCTGGCTCGCTTGCGCGAATGGCGAGACGAGCAACAAGGAAAGAAAAACGAGCGGTTTCATTGACCTCGATTTAGTTTGCCAATCTCTCGTCATGGGAACAATCCCGAATCATACCATCGAGCAGGTCGCGGCGGCGAATGACATCGTTGAGGTGATTGGCGCGTATTTTCCGCTCAAGCGCGCCGGCGCGAGCTACAAGGCGCTCTGTCCATTTCACCAGGAAAAAACGCCGTCGTTTAATGTCAGTCCCCAACGGCAATCGTTTCACTGTTTCGGCTGTGGCGCGGGCGGGAGCGTTTTTCGCTTCGTCATGGATTACGAACATCTCGATTTCCCGAGCGCGGTGAAAAAATTAGCCACGCGCGTCGGGATCACTGTGATCGAGGAGCGAACTTTTAGCGTCGCAGATGATCGACAACATGAAACGCGCAAGACGCTTCTCGCCTTACACGCAGAGGCGGCGGAATGGTTTCACGAAAATTTGTTGAAACGGGACTGGGCGAAAGCAGCGCGCGATTATTTGAAGCAGCGCGGGATCGACAAGGAAATCGCGCGCAATTGGCAAATCGGTTTCGCGCCGGATAGCTGGGATACATTTTTGAAATGGGCGCTCGAGCGTGGTTATCGGCGCGCGGAAATTGCGCTGAGCGGTTTGGTGAAGCCGCGCGATGAAAATCGGCCGGACGGCGAAGTCTACGATCGCTTTCGCGGACGAATCATTTTTCCGATCCACAACGATGTCGGTGAAGTGATCGCCTTTAGCGGGCGCGTGCTGGAAAAAGAAAGCGAGGGAGCCAAGTATCTGAATTCACCCGAGACACCGCTGTTTCGAAAAGGGAGAATTCTTTTCGGTCTGCACAAAACAAAACGACCGCTGATCGAGGCGAATTCCGCAATCGTTTGCGAAGGACAGTTGGATTTGATCACCCTCTACGAAGCCGGAATAACCAACGTGGTCGCGCCGCAGGGGACAGCCTTTACCGAAGATCAGGCGCGGATCCTAAAGCGATTTGTTTCTGAGGTCGTGCTTTGCTTCGATGCCGACGCGGCTGGACAAAAGGCAGCAGAGCGTTCGCTTGAATCGCTTTTGGAAAAGGACTTGCTCGTACGAATCGCCGAAATGCCGGCGGGCGAAGATCCTGATTCCATTGTCCGCAACAAAGGCAAAGAGGAGTTCGAAAAACGCATTGCCGGTGCGCGCGATTTCTTCGATTACTGGATCGAGCGCGAAGCGGGCGCGACGGACTTGAACTCGTTAGGCGCGAAGATGCAGCTAGCGCGCCGACTGGCGGAAACAGTCGGTCGTGTACACGATCCAATCATGCGCAGCGAAGTGGCCAGCAAAGTGACTGCGCGCATAGGCGTAGCGCCGAAAGATTTCGCGGCATTACTGGCCAAGCCGCAGGCACATCGATTTTCGAACGTGGAAGAGCGCGCACGAACACAACCGGCCCCTGCGCCGCGTCACGATGTGGCGATGTTATGTTTACTCGCCCTCCGCGAGACTGAAGCGCGCGAATTTCTTCTGCAACAGGATTGGCGTGAAGTTCTCGGGCAAACACCGGATTCGGAAATGCTCGTGCGCATTCTCGAGAGCGATCTGCGTCCCGACGATCCGGCGTCGACCAGCGCTTTTCTGGCTACCTTGGCGCCCGGGGAAGAAGCGCTCGCCTCTTCCTGGTTATTGCAAAAGGTCCCACCGAACGCCGCGAGTGTAGTGCGCGACTGGTGGGCCGGTCTGCAACAGTCCGCGGTACGCCGCCAGCTACAGATCGCCGAAGGAAGGATGAAGATGCCGCAGCTGAGCGCGGGGGAACTAACGGCTTTGCAGAAACAAGTTGTTGACCTGAAAGCGCAACTCGCTGAACTTTCGCAGCTTTCGTCTGCTCGCGTGGTCGACCGATGAGGTTGCGGAGAGGAGCAGGAAGCCGGAATAATTGGAAACTCAGTAATTCCTCTAAAACACCCAGTTTTGGCTAAGCATTCGAAAGTTAACGGATCGGCTCGATCGAAGCTGAAGAAGAACGCCAAGCATAAAAGCGCGCGGCGTCCGTCGGTTTCTGTGAAGCCAAAACGGAATGGGAAAGCCGCCTCGCGACGCATTCAACTTTCCAAAGGACGCGGACGTCCAAAGAAAATTTCTACGGGGCATGCCAAACCAAGTCGGCAGGACAAACAGGCAAAAAAGGGGACAGATATTTTAACTTCAATTCCAGTC
>JALZAX010000251.1 GCA_030948055.1 Verrucomicrobiota bacterium
GCTGGACAAACTGGAATCATTTTCGTGCGATCGCGAAGAGCGAGGTGCCGAATGGTAGCGAAACGCGGCGGCCGAGAGCCAATTCAAATTGCGCGATGGCGCCGAGAGTCCCGTTCGTTAGACGCGACGGCAGCGCGAGATCGGAATGGGGTTGTCCGCGGCTGGTCCAGCGCCACACCGCCACGGCCGGAAGCAGAATCATGTTCCAATAAGTTAGTCGTTCGATCGCGAACCCGGTTTCGTTAAGTAACCGCGCGAGCTGCGTTCGCGTGTAACGGCGCGCGGTCCGCACCGCCACATCATGACTGCCACGCAAAAAATTGAAGGCCGGGACATTGACGACGAGCAAACCGCCGACGCGCACGGCGCGATGCATTTCGCGCAAGGCCTCGCGATCGTTCACGTCGCGGTGATAGATAACATCGAGCGATAAGACCACATCGAAGGCTTCGTCTTCAAACGGCAGTTGATCTGCACTGCCTCGCACCAACTGCGCGCCGAGCGCCCGATCACTCGTTAGGCGCAGAGCATGCTCGCTTACATCGAAGCCGATGAGAGTGGCGCGGGGAAATCTTTCTCGGATGCGCGCCAGCATTCCACCACTGCCGCAACCGGCGTCGAGCAAAGTGAAATCCGCTGGCAATAACGCGAGCCGTTCGAGCACGCGCGCGCGCAAAGCGTGATACCACCAGTGGTCGTCCTCGACCGATCGCATGAGATCGAGCTCAACCGTGGACAGTCCCTCATCCATGAAATTGGCGGATGGCGTCGATTACCGCTGCGACCTCGTCATCTTCCAGCCACGGGTGCATCGGCAAACAGAGAAGCTGGCCCGCCGCACGCTCGGTCACGGAAAGATCAGAATCGATCGCGATCCGATTTCGATAGGCCGGCTGCTGATGAATCGGTTGCGGATAAAGAATTGTGGTCTGGATATCTTTCTGCGCGAGAAATTCGCGAAGCGGATCGCGCTTCGCCAATCGGATAGTGAACTGATGATAAACATGTCGCTCGTTAGACCGAACCGCCGGGAGCTGTAGCGGAAACTTGCCTAACGAATCGTGATATTGCTGCGCAATTTCGCCGCGCCGGGAATTTTCCGCGTCCAGATGCCGCAGTTTCACTCGCAGAATGGCAGCCTGCATTTCGTCCAAGCGGGTATTCATCCCCGCGCGCTCGCTGATATAACGTTCGCGCCAGCCGTAGACGCGCAGCTCGCGCAGGCTTTGGCCTAACGAGTCGTCATTTGTCACGACCGCTCCCCCGTCGCCGAGTGCACCCAGATTCTTTGTCGGATAAAAACTGAAGGTCGCGACGTCGCCAAACGTTCCTACTTTCTGTTGATCGATCATTGCCCCGTGCGCCTGGGCGCAATCCTCGATCACTTTGAGATCATATCGCCGCGCGAGTCGCATGATCTCCGGCATGTTCGCCGGCTGACCGTAAAGATGGACTGGAATGACCGCGCGAATATTGCAATCCGCCTTCTTCAACCTCGGCTCTAACTTCTGCGTCGAAAGGGTTAGTGTCGTCTCATCGACGTCGACCAAAAGAGGCATCGCGCCCGCTAGCTCGATCGCCGCCACCGTCGCAACCGCCGTGTTCGAAGTCGTGATTACGGTGTCACCGGGACCGATCCCGAGCGCGCGCAAGGCCAGCTCGATCGCATCGGTTCCATTCCCGACGCCGACGGCGTGTGCAGCTCCGAGCCAGCCGGCAAATTCCTTCTCGAAGCTTTGGACTTCCGCGCCGAGAATGTAATGACCACTCGTTAGGCAACGACTGATGGCCGCGTCGATTTCTGCGCGGTAGGCCAGATATCCGGCGCGCGGATCGGAAACCTGGATTTGTTTCACGACTAGAGATACCGCGCGAGATGCGTGCGGTAATAAGCGAGCGTTCGCGTGAGCGTTTCACGGAGCGGCCTTCGTGGCGTCCAGCCGAGTTGTTCGCGAATTTTTGAGAAGTCACCGTAGTAATCACCGATATCGATCGACTTTCGGTTCGCGGGAAATTCGCGCTGTGCGCACTCGCCGCCGCCGTTAATTTCCACGAGCAATTTCGCCAGGCCCGCGAGATCGATCACCTCGCTTCCGCCCAAGTTATAAACTTCGCCATCAGTCTTGGATGAAACGGCGGCGAGCAGAAACGCTTCCACGGCATCATCAACGTCGGTGAAATCGCGCAATTGTTTCCCACCCCAGACTTCAATCGGCCGGTTCTCGAGCAGTTGTCGAATCCAGACACCGACAAACGTCTGGCGCGCGTCTTTGATGCGCATGCGCGGTCCAATTGTATTCGTCAGGCGAAGAACGGTCGTGTGCAGGCCGTGCGCCTGGCAATAAAGCAGATGATATTTTTCGCCGGCCATTTTGTTGATGCCGTTGATATCGACTGGATTTAGCGAGTGCGTTTCCGGCACGGGCAGACTCTCGGGTCGCCCATAAATTTGGCGAGTGCTGGCGAAGACAATCTTGATCGTGGGATTGTGGATGCGGCAGGCCTCGAGAATCGAGAGTTGCGCGTGACAATTGATTTCGAGGTCCGGGATCGGATTCGCCATCGAATCGAGGTGGCTGGTTTGGCCGGCGAGATTGAAGAGAAAATCTTTTCCCTGCACGTGCTGCGGCATGCTGTGGCGATCGCGCACATCGGAGATATTGACGTGCACTTTGTTGCGCACGGGCTCGATGTTGAAAGGATTGCCGCCGTATTCCGGGATGAGGCTGTCGATAAGCGTGACGTCTGCGCCCAATTCCTGCAGCCGCATCGCCAAATTCGAGCCGATAAAGCCGAGCCCGCCGGTGATGAGAACTTTTTTGTTTTCGAAATGTGTTCTCACGGCCGCGCGCTTTTCATAAACGAAGGTGAAGCGAGCGCGCCAGCATGCATTTCAATTCTTCGCCAGCAGCGCGTCGCCTTCCCGCCATTTTAATTTTCGCGCTGGCTGCTCTGCCGGCGATTTATCTTTGGTGGCAGGTCGCACGTTTGGGAGTGGAAATTCCACGGATGGATGATTGGGAAATAGGCAGGGCCATCGTCAAAGCCCACACGCACCAACTCACGTGGCAGGAACTTTTTAAACAGGAAAACGAAGCGCGCATGGTCGTGCCGAAGCTGCTCTTCATCGCCTCGACCATGAGCGGTCGTTGGGACGTGCGGCAACAGATGGAGCTGTCGCTCGTGGTCTGCGCCGCCACTGCGCTTGGAATCTACCTGCTGCTGCACCGCAGCAAATTGTCGCCGATGAGTTGCGCGATCTGCTTTTTGCTCATCGTCCTCCTGATCTTTTCGCCGGCGCAATATGAGCTCTGGCTTTTCGCCTCGGGTTTGCCGTCCTTCATGCCGATTTTTTTTATTCTTGCGGCCTTGCTGCTTTACGAAACACGCATCTCGGTCGGAGCAAAATTCGCGAGCTCGGTTGTCCTGGCCTTTATGTGCAGCTTCACCTTGCCCCAAGGATTGCTCGCATGGGGTCTGACATTTCCGTTTTACCTGCTCGGTTACAAACCGGTGGCGTGGAAACGCTGGGCCGGAGCATGGCTGTTCGCGACCGCGCTTTGCGCAGCAATTTATTTCTACGATTACCGGAGACCGGCGCACCTTCCGCCCTTTGCGCCGGCTGTTTCGCTCTGGCGATATCTGCACTTCTTCCTCGCCTTTCTCGGAAACAGCCTCGCCTACGCCGACCGGGATCATCCGCTGCGGCTGAGCTTCCTTGTCGGTGCTCTCTTCCTGTTTCTCTTCGCCGGCGCGATGGTGTATTCGCTTCGTTCCCGAAAACGGGAGGAGTTTGTCCGCCGCGTCCTGCCGTTTTTTGCGCTCGGCTTCTACTCGTTAGGCAGCGCGTTCCTCGCCACGCTCGGCCGCGTTGGGTTTGGCGGGGATGGGGCGATCGCGTCCCGTTACATCACTTTTTCGCTTTATCTCCTCGTCGCAGTAATCGCGCTCCTCGCCATTATCGGAAGCGACTTAAATCAAGGCCGCGCGTCTCGCTCCCTGCCGATTGGATTTGTTCCGGCCTGCGCCATACTCATCGGCGCCAGCCTCGGATTATATCAAGCCTGTTTTCGATATTCCCTGACCAAACTGGAGATCGTCTCCTTGCATTCTCGCATTTCGCGCAGCGCAATTCTTTTCAGCCGCGTTCTCGATACCTCGGCTTTAATCCAGAAGGTCAATTATCCTCATCCGCCGACCGTCATCGCGCGCGCCGCGATATTGGACAATCTGCATTTGCTTCAGCCCGCCTTAATTCGCAGCGCGGAAATTTCTTCACTGTCACACCAAGAAGCAGATGGAAGATCGGTTTCCGGCTGGTGCGAAACGATTACGCCCGTCGAGGGGGATTCCTTTCTCGTCGCCGGCTGGGCGGCGTTGAATAGGAG
>JALZAX010000252.1 GCA_030948055.1 Verrucomicrobiota bacterium
GCCGCTTTAGGAGCGCTCATGCTCTTACTGTAGAACCCAGACCGATCGAAGCAGCAGACGCGACGCTTCCCGGCCGCGAGCATCGAGCAGGCATTTTTGATCCGGCGTGCGCGCGTCTCTTCCTGCTTGGCGGAGGTGATCCAGTGGATCCAATCCTGGCGCGCATTGGGCGTGATATCCGACCACACCGCGCGCGTTCTCGGCGCGGCGGCGGCGAGAGCTTTCTTAAGATCGGTCGGCACTTCGGGTTCCGTGTCCTTTTCCGCCGGCGCGATCTCGAGCGAGACGATGTCGCCTGCCTCTGCGTCTGCAGCGGCGCTTAGTTTCCGGTCCACTTTAAGCCAGTGGCTTTTTTGGCCGTCTGGCTCGAGCGTCGCTTGAAACGGAAAACCATTGATGGTGCCCTCGATCGCCATCATGCCACGCGAGGGTAGCTTCGCACTGGCGTTCTTTGGCAGGATAAGAAACATCCAGGAGCCAGCCTTCTCGCTCTTCGCCGGCCGGACGAGTTTCGCTTTGAAACGGATCTTAGAAGCGGTCTTGGTCATTTTGCTTGGTATCATGTAACGACGAGGATGGGTCAATCGAGAAGCCATGAGAAGATACAATGTGGTTACTCCTTCTCGGCCTCTTTAGTTAAGGGAAAGTTTTTCTTAACCACGAAAAGATCCGATCTACCTAACGAGACCTTTGATTAACCTCGTAAGAATTTCCCTAGTTAGAAAAATTCTCTCGTTGAGCTACTTCCAGAAGAAAATTCTAATTCTGGGAACCATTCGTTAGGCACGCCTGCATCGTTATGCGAAGCATTGCGGGCATGGCACTTTTGCGAAGTTGGCATTCTCGCGGCGCATCCCGCGATGTTACAGCAAAGTGCGGCCGAATGAGCCGGGCACGCCGCGTTTCCAGCGCAGCTCGGGATCGAGATTGATCTCGTTCGGCGCCACTTCGAAACCGGCCGCGCGCAATAGATGAGCGACACCTTCGCGACTCTCCATTGTCTCCTTCAAACTGCGTGCGAAAAGTTCAATGTATTCCTTGTAGGATTCGAGCTCGAGTTTGCCGTCGGAGAAATGTTCCGCGAGCGCTTCATCGTGGTAGTCGATCAATTCAATAAGTGCGCGGCGCAATTTCGCGCGCATCTCGGGATCGACCACGATCTTAAAGGGCGTCTGGCCGGGATCAGGCCGGCGCGGTTCTTTGCGCGCTAAAGGTTGCGCCGCTGGCGCGATACGATAATCACCCGGTTCCACGGCCATGAAGTATTGTCAGGCCGAAGGCTCGCGTGCGCTAGAAAAAGATCGGAATAATCAAAATCGCCACGATGTTTGTCACTTTGATCATGGGATTGATCGCGGGACCGGCGGTGTCTTTGTAGGGATCGCCGACCGTATCGCCGGTCACCGCCGCCGCGTGGGCGAAGGATCCTTTGCCGCCGAGATTTCCTTCTTCGATATATTTTTTCGCATTGTCCCAGGCGCCGCCGCTCGAGGTCATGGCAATGGCCACGAACAAACCGGTGACGATGGTGCCGACAAGCAGGCCGCCCAGCACAACCGGCCCGAGAAATTTACACCACGCGACCGCGACCACGAACAGCACGGGCAACAAAGCAGGAATGATCATCTCGCGCAGCGCGGCTTTGGTCACGATGTCGACGCAGATGCCGTAATCCGGTTTGTCTTCGCCGCGCAAAATGCCGGGCTTGGCTGTGAGCTGGCGACGCACTTCGCGCACCACAGCGCCGGCGGCTTTGCCGACTGCGTCCATGCTAAAGGCGGTGAAGATGAAGGGCAGCAGGCCGCCGATGAAAAGTCCGATGATCACTTTCGGATCGCTCAGCGAGAAATCGAAAGTGTAAGTGCGATTGGTCGCGAGATAATGCGCGCGCAATTCTTCCACGTAAGAACCGAAAAGGACCAGCGCGGCCAAACCTGCCGAGGCGATGGCATAACCTTTCGTGACCGCTTTCATAGTGTTGCCGACCGCATCGAGTTCGTCGGTGGTATCGCGCACTTCTTTAGGTAACTCACTCATGACCGCGATGCCGCCGGCGTTATCCGTAATGGGACCGAAAGCATCCAGAGAAATAATGATTCCGGCCATCGACAACATGCTCATGACGGCGATCGCGATGCCATAAAGGCCGGCGAAGTGGTAACTGAACAAAATGGAAAGCCCGATAAATGCGACCGGCAGCGCCGTCGCATGCTGACCAATCGCCAGTCCAGCGATGATGTTGGTGGCGTGTCCGGTTTCCGAGGCCTTGGCGATTTTCCGCACCGGTCGATAGGCGGTCGAGGTGAAATAATTCGTGATCACGACGACGATGAAAGTCATGAACAAACCGACCAACGCGGCGTAGTAAATTGCGTTGGCCGAGCGCAGGGTTCCAGCGATCAAAACGCCGTCGGGGAAAAATTTATGCGTCGCCGGCCAGAAGAGGATGGCTGAGACAAGACCGCTCGCCGCGACCGAGCCCATCAGAGCTGCGCCCGGTTTCAATTTGGTGACGTTGACGAAAATGATCCCGACGATCGCCCCGAGAACGGAAATTCCGCCGAGAATAAAAGGATAAATAACGGCTGCGCGATTTCCCGCGATGGTGAGCGCGCCAACCAAAATCGCACCAATCAAACTAACCGCGTAAGTTTCGAAAACGTCGGCCGCCATGCCTGCGCAATCGCCGACATTATCGCCGACGTTGTCTGCGATCGTGGCCGGATTGCGCGGATCATCTTCTTCCAAACCGCTTTCGATTTTTCCGACGAGATCGGCGCCGACGTCGGCGGCTTTTGTATAAATGCCGCCGCCCAATCGCGCGAAGACACTAATCAAACTCGCGCCAAGCGCGAGACCGATAAGGCTGCTGACGGCGCGGTCGTGACCCAGGAGAAGGTAGAAAAGTCCGACGGCCAACAACGCCAATCCGACCACGAGAAGTCCGGTGACGGCGCCGCCGTTGAATGCCGTCCGCAACGCTTGCGTGCGCGAAGTGGTGGCGGCCTGGGTGGTGCGCGTATTCGTAATCACGGCGATGCGCATGCCGATGTAACCAGCGGCTAAGGAACAGAACGCCCCGATAATAAATCCTATGCCATTCGTGATGTCCTTGAAGATGCAGAGCAAAATGAAAATGACCGCCGCGATAGCGCTGATGGTGATGACTTGGCGGTTGAGATAAGCCTTCGCGCCTTCCTGGATAGCGGCGGCGATTTCCTGCATGCGCGCGTTTCCAGGTGAGCGGCTCATCACAGCCTTGATGAGAAAGAAGGCGAAGAGCAGGCCGGCCGCAGCGCAAACGAGCGCAATCGGCACACCGGATTCGAGCAGGGAAAAGGCGAAAAACGTCATAAGAAAGTCCGACTGGAAGTGCGGGACTTTATGGACTTTTCCCTCACTGGCAACAGCCTTATCGCCGCTGGCTAACGAGTCGCTACAATTCGAAAAACGAACGCAATCGCTTGATAAAAGAAGCGGTGTATTCCCGTTCCATGTTCGCTTCTTCTTCTGGCAGCTGCGCTTCCTTTAGTTTTCCTTCGGTTTCCATTTTCCTGTGGGCCAGAAGCGCGCTGAGCTGCGTTAGACATTCCGGTGAATTGCGCAGCAAATCGGCCATGACTGGCTTGCTGATCTCGAGGACTTCGCAGTCTTTCTCTGCCCGCACCGTAGCCGTCCGCGGCTCCCCCGTAAGCAACGACATCTCGCCGAAACAATCGCCCTGCCGCAGAATTCCCACGCGAATAAGTGCGCCATTTTTCGAAACCGAAACCTGCGCTGTCCCACGCAAAAGAATAAACATGGACTCGCCTTCCGTTCCTTCCTCGATAACCGCTTCGCCCCGGCCGAACTGATTCTCGTCCGCCGTCTTCAACATCGTCTCGAGCTGGTCATCGCTCAGGCAGGAAAAGAGCGGCTCCGCGCGCAACATTTTTTGTGCGCGCGCCTGCGCATCGCGTTGTGATTGGGATGATCTGCGCTCGATGTGCAGAGTGCGAATCGGGAATGGGATATTGATTTTTCGCCGGCGAAATTCGTACCAAATGTTGGTGCGAATCGCGTCGCAGATGTCGTTGTAAGCAGCGTGATTCGTCATCCAAAATTTCACTTCATAGACGATGGCTGAATCGCCGAAATCCTTCAGAAAGATCTTGGGCGGTGGCTCCGGCATCACGCCGGTCGCGTGAGTGGTGGCGCGCATGAGGGCGTCCTTCACTCGATTCGGCGGAACGGAATAATCGCCGGCGACCACAATCCGCATCGCATGCAGCGCGCTCGGGTAATGCAAATTCGTGATCGTCTCCTTGACGATCTGGTTGTTCGGAATGTGCAGCGTGATCGCATCGTTGGTCCGCAGCTTGGTGGAGCCCCAATGGATCT
>JALZAX010000253.1 GCA_030948055.1 Verrucomicrobiota bacterium
GTCGCAACTCCGCGTGGAAAACCGTCCGCTGGTCGTGGGCGTTTCGCGGAAATCTTTTCTGGGCAAGCTGATCGACGCGCGCGAGATGAGCGAACGCATCTCGCCGACAATCGCAATGACGGCGCTGCTGCGCGGTCGCGCCGCGGATGTTTTGCGCGTGCATGATGTGAAACAGAACGTGGCCGCATTGCGCACGGCCGAAGCATTTTTGGGAACGCGCGAATGATCCACCAATTCGTTCAACTCTGGCAGTGGTTCGATACTTGGCGCGGTCCGATCGAGATTTTGCTGCTTAGCGTCGGGATCTATTACGGCTACCTTTATTTTCGCGGAACGCGCGGCGCGAAAGTCCTGACCGGCCTCGCGATTGTCTTCCTGACGCTGACTCTAATCTCCACGCTGCTGAACCTCGTGGTCATCGGCTGGATCGTGCGAAGTTTCTCCGTCTTTCTGGCGGTGGCGCTGGTTGTAATTTTCCAGCCGGAGTTACGCCGCGGTCTGGCAGAGCTGGGCGGCCATCCGATTTTTTCCCTAACGAGTGAAAAACGGGAGACGGTTCACGACATCGCAGAAGCGATCTCGCAACTGGCCAACAAACAATTCGGTGCGCTGATTGCGATCGAACGTGACACCTCGATTCGCGTTTATGAGGAAACCGGGGTGGAGCTCGATGCCGTTTTGTCGGTCGAACTTTTGCTCACGCTTTTTCATCCGAAGAGCGCCTTACATGATGGCGGAGTAGTGATGCGTAATGGTCGCGTAGCGGCTGCGGCCTGTATTTTCCCCGTGAGCCAACGCGAAACGCTCGATCGCAGCCTTGGGTTGCGCCATCGCGCCGGCCTCGGGATTACCGAAGAATCCGACGCCATCGCCGTGATCGTTTCCGAAGAAACCGGGGGCATTTCCATCTGTCATCGACGCCGGATTGAGCGAAACTTCACCCCGGAAACGTTCCGCAAGCGGATCGGCGAATTGTTGCTACACCGAAATTATGAAGAGACTGATACTGAAGAATTGGCGCGCGAAGTTGCTCTCCCTCCTGCTCGCGACAACCCTTTGGTACCTCATCAAAAAGAACATAGCAACGACACCCTTGCCGTCTGATCTTTCCAGCGCAACGCCGGCGGCTGAGCGCAGATAACCACTCGTTAGGCGTTCGTTACGCTAAAATTTCTAGCGCAAGAAGCGCGCGAGATTTTCTTCTTCCCAACGGCGCGCGCGATTGTAGCCACGGAATTCCTTTTCGCGCCGGTTGAATTCTTCGGTGTGCACAAGGCGGCGACCACTCGGGAGGGTTTTATCAGGAACGAAGGCGTGCAGCATTTCGTGATACATGATGTATTGCAGAAACCAAAGCGGCACCCATTCCTGGTCCAGCCGTGGATTGATGCGAATAACGCGGTCTTCTTCCTGGATGGTTCCGAAGACGAAAAAGGCCTTTGCACGACGTCGCCGGCGTTTTCCCCAAACGACTTTGTAGTTGCGCAATCGTCCTTTGAAATAGCGCGCGTTTAGTCGATCAAAAATTTCGCGGAGATCGAAATGGCGACCCTCGTCCTCCAGATTCAATTGCCGCTGCATCGGCAGCCGCGGCTGCGCCAGCTTTCGCTTTGTTTTCTTTGCCATACAATCCCTGTTGAAGCGCCTAACGAGTAGTTTAAGGCTATTGGCGATGGCCGCAAGAAATCCGGAAAGATTTTTACATGATCTGCACAAAATACTAAGGACAAACCAGTTACAAATGGCGATGAATCGGCTGTTGCGACAGGCTGTCGCTCGTTTTTGGGTTAAACATCGCCCTTCTGCTCAGAACATTTTACGAATCGGGGGATCAGATTATAGTTGCCATCAGATCATCGCGATTGCGCAAGAACCAATGTGACTTCGCCTAACGAATGACACCCTTTCTCCGAAAATTACTCGGCCTTAATTGGCTCTTGCTCATCATCATGCTCGCGCTCGCCATTTTCGGTGTGGTCGCGGTTTACAGCGCAACCTATATGCGGGGCGATCCGGTCGTGCTCGATTTCTGGCGCAAGCAGGCGAACTGGGTCGCGATTGGCTTCGTCGCCTTCATGGTCACGAGCCTGATCGATTATCGCTGGGTGCGATTGGGCGCGCTGCCGATGTATGTCGCTGGAATTATCTTCCTCATCCTGACGCGCTTCATCGGCACGAAGGTGTATGGCGCACGCAGTTGGCTACACGTCGGGCCAATAAATTTCCAACCAGCGCAGCTAGCGGTCATCGCCGGCATTATGGTGATGGCACTTTTCCTCAGCCAATTTCGTGACCTGCATCCGATGCTGCGTCTGGCACTTTGTTTCGCGATCGCGGGGGCGCCATGTCTGCTCATCTTGCTGCAACCGGATTTGGGAATGGTGATCATTTGGGGACCGGTTTTGCTCGCGCTGCTTTTTGTTTCGGGAACTCCGCTGCGCTACCTCGTTTGCATTATTCTGATCGTGGCCGCCTGCATGCCTGTGGCGTATAACCTCGGATTAAAGCCGTACCAAAAAGAGCGCATCACCGCGTTCATCAATCCCGACATCGACAAACAAGGTTCGGCCTGGGCCATCAATCAATCGCTCATTGCGATCGGCTCCGGCGGCTGGGCGGGGAAAGGTTTTAAGGCGCCCAACACACAGATCGAACTCGGTTTTCTGCCCGCGACCGCGGTGCATAACGACTACATTTTCTCCGCCATCGGTGAGCAATGGGGATTTGTCGGTGGCGCATTTTTGCTCGGAGCTTTCGGTTTACTTTTGCTCACCTGTTTGTTCGTGGCGTTTTATGCCGGCGATCAATTTGGTCTGTTGCTCGTCATTGGGATCACTACGCTTATTTTCACGCACATTTTCCAAAACGTCGGCATGACTATTTCGATGTTGCCGATTACGGGCGTGCCGCTGCCACTCATCAGCTACAGCGGTTCGTTCGTGCTCATGATCATGTTCGGGCTCGGCATCGTGAACAGCGTCTGGGTTCATCGCAAAGCCGTTGCCGTCTGAGCGGCGCGCACTAAGATCGCTCGCACATGGAGAGCGATTACAAGGTTAAGCTGGAGATTTTCGAGGGTCCGCTCGACCTCCTGCTTTACCTGATCAAGCGTGATGAGCTCGACATCTACGACATTTCGATCGAACGCATCACGAAGCAGTACCTGGAATATCTCCAGGCGTTCAAGGAGTTGAACATCGATGTCGCGGGCGAGTTTGTCGTCATGGCGGCGAATCTCATTTACCTGAAGAGCCGCAGCCTGCTGCCGGTCGATCAACAGCCGCCAGAAGAAGATGCGGAGGAAGATGATCCGCGCTGGGATTTGATCCGGCAGTTGATCGAATACAAAAAATTCAAGGAGGCGGCGGGGCAGTTGCAGGTGCGGCAGTTGGAGGAAGAAGGACGATTCGTTAGGCAAACGAACGGTGTCGATCTGGTCGCGGCCGCGCCGCTGCATTTAGGCGAAGTCGGAATTTTTCAGCTGATCAATGCGTTCCAAAACGTCATCAAACGCATCGAGGCGCGTGAAGATCTGCGCGAAATTTTCGGTGAGCACTACACTGTCTCGGACAAAATCGAATGGATCTTGCAACGCGTCGCTGATGGTGTGCCGCTCCGTTTTTCCGAGCTCTTCGCCTCCATGGCATCGCGCGTGGAAATCGTCGTCACCTTTCTGGCCCTGCTCGAATTGATTCGCCTGCGGCAGGTCCGCGCGACGCAAGCTGATCCTTTCGCGGAGATCGAACTTGCCGGAATCGCCGCCTAAGATTCTTATTGCCGGCTGCGGTTATGTCGGGCGCGCCGTCGCGGAAATTTTTCACCGCCAAGGTTGGGACGTGGAGGGCTGGACGGCATCGCACGAAGCAGATGCGCCCTACAAAATTCGCGCGGTCGATTTCACTAAGCCGGTGGTGGCTGATGATTTTGATGTCGTCATTCAATGCGCGAGCACGCGCGGCGGAAACGCGGACGAATACCGCCGCGTTTACTTGCAAGGCGCACGTTGCCTAACGAGTGCTTTTCCAAAAGCGCTCTTCGTTTTCACCAGCAGTACGAGTGTCTACGCACAAACCGATGGTGAATGGGTCACGGAAGAAAGCGCCGCCGAACCGCAGCGCGAAACCGGCCGACTCCTGCGCGAAACGGAAGAGCTAATTCTTTCGCATGGAGGAATCGTCGCGCGACTCGCGGGAATTTACGGACCGCAGCGTTCGGCGTTGCTGGAAAAATTTCTTAGCGGGCGAGCCAGCGTTACCGATCGATTTGTTAATCAAATTCATCGCGACGATATCGCGACCGCCTTGCAATTGCTGATCACGCAGAAGGCGCGCGGTATTTATAACGTAAGCGATCACCATCCGA
>JALZAX010000254.1 GCA_030948055.1 Verrucomicrobiota bacterium
CGGTCCGGCGGCCAAGCTCTTGAAACAAGACGGCGTGACGCGGGCGAGTTTGATGCAGGCGTTGCAACAAGTGCGCGGTTCGCAACGCGTGACCGATCAGAATCCGGAAGGGAAATACCAGACGCTGGAAAAATATGGACGCGATCTGACCGAACTGGCGCGCAAAGGAAAGATCGATCCAGTCATCGGGCGTGATGGAGAAATTCGTCGCGTCATGCAAGTGCTCTCGCGCCGGACGAAAAATAATCCGGTTCTAATTGGTGAGCCTGGTGTGGGAAAAACCGCGATCGTCGAAGGTCTGGCGCGCCGCATCATCAGTGGCGATGTGCCGGAGTCGTTAAAACGAAAACGGCTCATCGCGATGGACATTGGATCGATGATCGCGGGCGCAAAATTTCGCGGTGAATTTGAAGATCGACTGAAGGCCTTTCTCAAAGAGGTCACGGATTCGCAAGGCGAAATCATTCTCTTCATCGATGAGTTGCACACCATCGTCGGCGCGGGTGCGAGTGAAGGCGCGGTCGATGCGTCGAACATGTTGAAGCCGCAGCTGGCGCGGGGCGAATTGCGCACCATCGGCGCGACTACGCTCGATGAGTATCGCAAATACATCGAGAAAGACGCGGCGCTCGAGCGTCGTTTTCAACCGGTGATGGTGGATGAGCCAACGGTCGAGGACACCATCGCAATTCTGCGCGGATTGAAGGAGCGCTACGAAGTGCATCACGGTGTGCGCATTCAAGATGCGGCGCTCGTCGCCGCGGCGGTGCTTTCACATCGTTACATCAGCGATCGTTTCTTGCCCGACAAGGCGGTCGATCTCATGGATGAAGCGGCTTCGCGGTTGAAGATCGAACTGGATTCCATGCCGACGGAAATCGATATGATCGAGCGCGACGTCATGCAGCGCGAGATGGAGCGGCAGGCGCTGAAAAAGGAAAAAGATGCCGCGAGCAAAGAACGGCTGGCAAAACTCGAACGCGAGCTGGCGGAGCTGAAGGAAAAATCTTCTGCGTTGAAAGCCGAATGGCAGAAAGAAAAAGCTGTCATCGATGAGCAGCGGAAGGTGAAAGAGGAGCTGGATCAGGCGCGCACGGAATCCGAGCGCGCGCAGAGGCGCGGTGAATTGGCCAAAGCGAGCGAGCTGCAATATGGCCGCATTCCTGAACTGGAAAGAAGACTGCAGGAGTTTGAAAAACGAATTCAGGAAAGCGGCAATCGTTTGTTGCGCGAAGAGGTCACGGAAGAAGACATCGCGGAAGTTGTCTCGGCCTGGACGCACATTCCGGTTTCGCGTTTGCAGGAAGGCGAACGCGCAAAGCTGGTGAAAATGGAAGAGCGCTTAAGTCAGCGTGTCATCGGCCAGCAACAGGCGATCAAGGCGGTCTCGAATGCGGTGCGCCGCGCGCGCGCCGGATTACAGGATGAAGATCGGCCAATTGGTTCGTTTATTTTTCTCGGGCCAACCGGCGTCGGCAAAACGGAACTCTCACGCGCGCTCGCGGAATTTTTGTTCGACGACGAGAACGCCATGATCCGCATCGACATGAGCGAATACATGGAGAAACACACCGTCGCGCGATTGGTCGGCGCGCCGCCAGGTTATGTGGGCTATGAAGAAGGCGGACAGCTGAGCGAGGCCGTGCGGCGGAAACCGTATTCAGTCGTGCTCTTCGACGAAATCGAGAAGGCGCACAGCGATGTTTTCAACGTTCTGCTGCAAGTGCTGGATGACGGCCGCATCACGGACGGGCAGGGGAGAACGGTCGATTTCAAGAACACCGTCATCATCATGACGTCGAACATCGGTTCGCAATTCATCACCGGCGATGATTCAAGCGAAGGCCGGACGCGCCTCGTCATGGATGCGTTGCGCCAACATTTCCGTCCCGAGTTTTTGAACCGCGTCGACGAAATCATCATCTTCGATCGACTGAATGAAGAAGAGCTAAAGAAGATCGTCGAGATTCAACTGCGACGACTCGTTAGGCGATTGGAAGATCGCAAGATCACTCTGCGTTTAACCGACGCCGCCAAGACATTGATTGCGCGCGAAGGTTACGATCCGGTTTATGGCGCACGCCCGTTAAAGCGCGCCATTCAGCGGGAAATTCTGGATCCGTTGAGCCTCGATCTCTTGGAAGGAAAATTCCACGAAGGCCAGACCATCGAGGTAGAGGTGCGCGACGGAAAGCTGGAATTCACCGCGAGCTAGCATTCGTTAGGCAAACTTCCGCTCGTGCTCGATCAGCCATTTCTTGCGCCACAACCCGCCGCCGTATCCGCACAAAGTTCCATCCGCGCGGATGACGCGATGACATGGAATGATGAGGCAAATCATGTTCGTGCCATTGGCGCGACCGACTGCGCGCATCGCGCCGGGGATGCCCAGTTGCTTCGCCATCCAGAGATAGGAGCGCGTTTCGCCGAGCGGAATGGTGCGCAGAATTTTCCAGGCTCGCTGTTGAAAATCGGAGCCGACCGGCGCGAGCGGAATGTCGAATTCGAGATTCTTTCCGGCAAAATAATCGGCCAATTGTTTTCGAGTCGCCTTGAGATGGGGATGCTCGCCCGGAACAACATTAGTGCGCAGGCGCTGACGCAAAATCTTCAATTCGCGTTCCGTCGCGCGTCGATCGACAAATTCCAACAGCCGCAAACCGGCATCATCGGCCACGGCTAACATCGCGCCGAGCGGAGTGTCGATCCGCTCCGCGAAGAGGCACGACTTATCCTTGGCTGCAGTAGGTGCCGCGCCGAAAATTTTCGCGAACGCTTCGCGGAATCCGCTGGCCGACTCGAATCCGCTGCCGTTTTGCGTTTCATCGACGCGACCGCCGCGGCGCACTTCCCGCAAAGCCAGACCCATGCGGCGTGCGCGATGATACGCCTGAAAGGTCATGCCATAATGGCGCTTGAATTGGCGGCGCGCCGTTGATGGATCGATTTCGAGCGCACTCAATTCCTTATCGGTTAAACGGCCGCCCGGAGCGCGCTCTACCTCCGCGCGCAGTCGCTCGATAAGCTTCGGCGGACGTTGATCGGGATCCATCGGCTGACAGCGCAAACATGGCCGATAACCGCCGTGCAACGCCTCGCTGGAAGTGGCGAAGAATTCCACATTTTGGCGCGCCGGCTTTTTAGCGGAACAAGTCGGGCGGCAGAAAATTCCGGTCGTGCGCACACCGACGACGAAGATTCCTTGAAAGCTTGCGTCGCGATCAACTAACGCGCGATACATGACATCGAAGGATGGTAGGAGTTCCATCACGTTATCTTTCATGTGCGCAGATTAACGGAAGAGACCGGTTCGCGCATCGACGGAATTCAGGCAGCGAATTCGCCGCGATCTTGATCGACAATCACTCGTTAGACCGCAAGATCATTGCATGAGCGCGCCCGTGGCCATTCGCAAGTATCAATCCGCGTTGCAGGAAGTGATCAAATTGTTCACTTATCTCGAGGCGAAAGGCGGTTGATGCCAATGCCTAACGAAAGCTGTTCTCATCTGGCGGCGTTGACCGTGATCAAGCATCCTCAGCGCCAGGAATGCGCGGAGTGTGTGAAGATTGGCGATGAGTGGGTGCATCTGCGAACTTGCCAGGAATGCGGTGTCACCTTGTGCTGCGACAGTTCGCCGAACCGGCACGCGAGCAAGCACGCCCGGGCCAGCAGCCATCCGGTGATTGCTTCGGCCCAGCCTAACGAGCGCTGGATTTACTGTTATCCGGACGATGCCTTCGCCCAATATTGAAAACGGTGCGCGCTTTTTGGCAGCAACTTCGTGGGCTGGACGGAAAAGTTATTAGCGGAGTTCTTTTCGCGAAGTTTACGCTTTTTGCCTTCGCCTTCCTAGCGGTCCCGACATTCTCGGGCAAGTGGAGAAGCTTTTGGGAGCTTTGGAACCGATGGGATGCCCTGCGTTACTTGCAATTGGCGCGGGAAGGTTACCTAACTACGGGTGAGGCCCGCTTTAACCTGGTAGGTCTGCCGCTTTTTCCTTGGCTAACCCGAGCGGTCTCATGGTCTGGCTGCGATGTCAGGGTCGCGGCCTTTGTAGTATCGGGAGTAGCTTCTATAGCGGCTGCCTTGTTGCTCTTAAAGCTGCTCCGTCTCGATGAACCCGATGCGGCGAATCTATACGCGGTCTGGTTCCTCTTTATCTATCCCACAAGTTACTTTCTGCATATTGCTTATACCGAGGCTACGTTACTTGCGTTAGTGCTAGGTAGCTTCCTCGCGGCGCGGAAACAGGCTTGGCTGGTAGCTGGAGTTCTAGGCGGCCTCGCGTCTTTAACACGATTACCAGGAATCGTCGTGCTGCCGGCGCTGCTCTTCGAAGCGTGGGAACAATGGCGCC
>JALZAX010000020.1 GCA_030948055.1 Verrucomicrobiota bacterium
CCTCCACTACCTACATCATGCCGCTGGTGGTAGGAGATCGCGGCCGAATGTATCAGCTTGGCCACGAATTGCGCCGGCGCGGTTTGTGGGTCGCGCCGGTCGATTATCCGGCGGTTCCGCAGGAGGGAATTTGTTTTCGCGCCTGTGTCACAGCCAATCACACCCGCGCCGATCTCGACGAAGCGTTAAACATTCTTGCGGACACTTTTGTGCCTCAACTGGCGCGCGCGACTGCGTAGGCGCGGCGAATTATCGTCAGGCAATTCGCGGCCTCTTCAAAGATCGGCCGCGATTTTTTTGGATCGCGAAAGGCGCTGAGCACATCCGGCAGCATCGCCTCGAACCAGTCGGCGTGATGCGATCCCGCGGTTAAGCCGGGATCAAAGCGCTGCGATTCCCCATTCGCGATCAGCGTATCATCGTCGAGAGCTATTTCGCCTTTGTCCCCGGTGAGTCTGATTCGATTCGCTCGCTCGCGCGCGTTCCAACTCAGTTCGATCCGCGTTTCGCCCGAGGGAAAGCTTAGTTCCAGAGTAGCTTCGCTTTCTACTGATTGTTCGTTAGGCCAAGCCAGCTCAGCGCTAGCTTCCTGAGGAATCTCCTTGAACCAATGCAGTGCCAGATAAATGGAATGCCACCCGTGATCCATCACGATTCCGCCGCCAGCGATCTTCGGATCGCGGCGCCAATTTGGTTGCGATTCATCGACTGTCGCCGCATCGCGCAGGCGCAACGTAGTGATTTTTACGCGACGGAGTTTTCCGATTGCGCCCTCATCTAACAACTTCGTCGCGGCGCGAATGATTGGTGCGTATTTCCAATTGTGCACCGGCATAACGGCGACTCCGCCTTCGACCGCCTTCGCGCGAACTTGGTCGACCATGTCCGATTCAAGTAAGAGCGGCTTTTCACAAAGCACATGCCAACCGTGCTCGATCGCCTGCAGCATCGGCTCCAGATGGCGGGACGGCGGCGTGCAAATATCGACAAAATCGATCGCGTCCGGAGCAACTTCGCCTAACGAGTGAAAAGTGCCTAACGAGTGCTTAAGTGATTTTGCCGCAGCGCGCCTTTTCTCCGATTGGTCAATGACCGCGACGATCTCCACTTCACCGTTGCTGGCATAGCTGGGCCAGTGACCGAATTGCGCAACGTTGCCAAAGCCGACAATCGCACCCCTCAGCATGGGGCCATCTGCGCGACTGCGTGTTCGATAATGGCGAGCCCGCGTTCCGCTTCCGCCCGGCGCAAGATGAGTGGCGGATGCACGCGGACGCGCGGGGTGTAGCTCATCATGATCAAACCTTCTGCGAGGCAACACTTGAAGAACTCAATGCACGGCGCTTTCGGCCGCAGAGTTTTTCCATCTGCCTCGACGAAATCAAAACCGACCAACAATCCGCGACCGCGAACGTTCGCGATCGTGGGATGCTTCTTCGCGATCGCCTTCAATCCATCTTGCAGGAATTGTCCGATCGCGGCGGAGTTCTGAATCAGATTGTCGTCGAGAATTATTTTGAGGGTGACAAGGACGGCCGCGGCCGCGAGCGGATTGCCGCCGTAGCTCGAAGACGACGCGCTTGGAAGTGAAAACGGTTTCGCGGCCATGATTTCGTCGGTCGAAATCACCGCGCTCACCGGAAAGCCTCCGGCCATTCCTTTGCCGACGGTCATGATGTCGGGAACAACACCATCGTGAGTGCAGCCAAAGGTTTTGCCGGTGCGTCCAAACCCCGTGATCATTTCATCGGCGATCAAGAGCGCGCCATACTCGTTGGCCATCGCACGCACGGCGGCGAAAAATCCAATCGGGGGCACGATGTTTCCTGCCGTCCCCTGGATTGGCTCCATGATAATCGCCGCCGGTTTGCCGGCAGTTTCTTTTTCAATCACGCGTCGCAAAGCATCGAGCGAGGCCGCGACGCATTCTGCCGCGCTGCCGTCGAAACGCCAGACATCCGGATACGGCGCGAGATGATAACCCGTAGGGAGCGGGCCGATTTCGTGCTTCCAATCGACATCCGACAAAGGCAAAACGCCGGCAGTTTTACCGTGAAATCCGCCGGTAAATCCAATGATGTCCGTGCGCTTGGTAAACGAACGGGCCAGACGAATTGCTGCTTCCACCGCCTCGGCCCCACCGCTGAAAAATTGCGTGCGGCTCAAATCGCCCGGCGTCAGTTCAGCAATCAGCCTAACGAGTTCTGCGCGCGGAGCGGAGGTGAAGCTCCCGACGGTGACCGCATGCAGCTGTTCCGTCAGCGCCGCGACGTAGCGAGGATGCGCATGCCCCAGGCTTGCGACAGAAACGCCGGCGTTGAAATCGAGATAATCGCGACCGTCGAGATCGGTCAGCGTGACGCCTTGACCGCGGGCAATGGCCAGCTTGGAAAGCAACGCGATCGTCTGCAAACCGGGTGCGATAAAGTTTTGTTCCTCATCGAAAAGCGCTTTCGTGCGCGACTGAATTTGAGCTGGTGATTCAGTTAGCATGCACGCGCCTCATGATTAGCTCCGCGATCGCACTGGCCGCTTCTTCACGACAAGGCGCAAACGATGGCCAGTCATTCAAATCGATCAACGTTAATTCGCCGGACGGCGAGACGATCACATCTCCGCCGAAAACATCCAGACCTGCTGCCGCGGCCGCGCGGCCGGCCAACTCTTTCAATTCATGCAATGCAAAATTGTAGCTGCGCGCGTCGCGTGAATAAAACCAGTGGAAGAATCCAACATCCGCCACGCCATGGAATTTGATCTCATCACCTTCCCGATGCGCCTGCACCGCCGCAAGGTCGATGCCGCGGCGCGCGAAATCAGCCAAACCCTCTTCGAGTTTTTCGAGTGAATCGACCCATTGCACATCCGAAGCGATCGCGGCGTGCACATCGCCGCGTTTCAACCAGACGCCACCATTCACATCGATTTCGCGCGGATGGCTGCCGTTAGTTGTTTCAACGAGTTGCGTCGCAGGAAACGCCACGCCCGCCTTATTCATCAAGGGCGGCAGGCGATCGCGATGCGTATTTAGCGCCGAGCGCGGGCTGTTGATGATTCGAATTCCGTCCCGTTCCCAGGCGTCGAGGTTTTCCAGCGCCGGCCGTCCCTGGCACATCGAAAAAACCATATCCGCTTGTGCGGGATGTCCATTGGCCTGTTCGAGGCTCAGTAGATCAACCGCGACGTTGCGCTCGCGCAGCCGAGACGCGATTTCCTCGAGCAGAAGAAAATCATTCGATTGATGACGTCCCGGCGAAAATTCTTTTTCGCGATAGATACCGAGAAGAGGTTTCATATCGCGATGCTTTCGAGAAATGCTTCGGCTTTGCCGATGTCGGCCGAATAATCGACATCGATTGAATCGGCGATCGGAATGCCGGCCAAGGGATAATTGCGCTCGAGCAGACGGCCTAGAAAATCGCGCAAGGCAGTTAGTTCATCGCGGCGCGCGTCGCCCGCCTCGCGCAAAATTATCGGGCGGACCGCGTAAATTCCCGCGGTGGCGTAATCTGAAGGCGCGGCGCTTTCTCCAATCGCGGTGACCCGGTGAGAACCGGGCGTGCAGCGAACGAGCAGCGGTTTTTCGTCATCGCCCGGCGAAGTTAAAGCGAGCGCTACGGCGGCGTCTGTCTGCTGCGCTTCTGTAAAGAAGCGCTCGTACGTTTTCGGCGCAGCAACAGTATCGACCGTCGAAAGCAGAAACGGCCCTTCGTCGCCGCCCGCCGCGAGGACCTCGATCACGCGCAGAAAGCTATGCATCGAGGTCGGTGTTGTTTCGATGATCCAGGATAAGTCGAAAGGCCAGGGCAGATTCACGATGTGGTCGCGAACCGCAATCGATTCTCCATTGATGAGAATAACAACGTCCGATACGCCGGCCGCGCCTAACGAGTGCAAGACGCGCTCAATCAAAGTTTGCCCCGCGATTTTCACGAGCGGTTTCAACGTCTCGGATTGTCGACGCATTCGCTCGCCTTTGCCGCCCGCGAAGATACCTGCTTTCACCCTCATGCCTTTTCGCTGTGCAGGATTTCGCGCAGATCGCCCAGTTCGCGAAGACGGAAATCGACCAGAGCGGGTTCGAAACATTGATCGGGGTCGCCGGCTTCTAGCCAGGCCGTCTTCATGCCCACTGCCTTGGCCGGTCGCACGTCGCGGGCAAAGGAATCGCCCACCATCAGGATGGTTTCTGTTTCGCGCCCGATTGCTTCTGCCGCGTGAATGTAGATAGCCGGATCCGGTTTGAAAAGGCCGACCCGGCGCGAATCAATAGTCACTGAGAGATAAGGCGCGAACCCGAAGTCCGCGCAAAGTTTCGCCACATTTCCGCAGCCATTAGAGACGACTCCGAGCTGAAAGCCGAGTGTAATCAGATCGGCCAGGAGCTGTCGGTTTGCTGCGGCGGCTACTTTCATCGGCGGGACGAATTTTTCAACTAAACGTTCCTGTAATTTTGGGTCGGTTAAGCGCAGATGCTCGAACTGCCATTGCACGTGCAGCGCGACCATTCCCGCGAGATTTGTCTCGGCGATTTCAGGATCAGTAGTGGAACGCAGTTCTGCGGCGTCGAAGGCCTGCCGGATCGCTTCGCGCGGCAGCTCGATTCCCAAATCGAAGTAAAGCGCCAGAAAACGGTCCAGCCAGTGCACCCCGCCATCGAGCGTCCCGCCAAGGTCAAAAAGAACAGCGCGAATCATTTTTGCAAACGTAGGCTATCAGGGCAATTCTCGCCTGTCGCAACCCTCCGGCGCAATCATGTCGCAACCCGATCTCGCCTCGACCTATCGCGCACGCGACGTGGAAGGTGCCTTCGATCTGTTCTTTTATCGCAAGGTTGGCTTTCAGCTCGCGCGTCTTTTTGCCCGCTTCGGACTAACGCCTAACGCCGTCACATTACTCGGAAGTGCGATTGGTATTCTGGCGACGCGCTTTTATTTCTACCCCGAGCTCGCGACTAATTTCATCGGCATGCTCTTGCATGTCTTTTGCAATGCGATGGACAACGCCGACGGGCAGCTCGCTCGCCTAACGAGTCGTTCCAGCTCGATCGGCAAAGTCCTCGATGGCGTGTGCGATCACCTTGTCTACATCAGTCTTTATTGTTTTCTCGCGCTTCGTCTGATCGCGCAAGGCAGGCCGAAATCGATCTGGTTTCTCGCGCTGGCCGCAGCGCTCAGTCATTTTCTACAAAGCGCTGTGGCCGAATATTGCCGCGATGCCTACTTGCGCTTTGTAAATGGCAAGCGGCAGGCGCTCGATCTCAGTTCGGAGCTGCACGAACGGGAAGCCAACGTTTCCTGGCAGGGAAATTTTTGGAAGAAACTCCTGCTTTGGCTTCATTGGACCTACGTAGTGCAACAGGAGTTGCTCGTGCCGTGCTTCGTCCGCTTGGAAGACGCTACGCGAAGAATTCTCTCCGATGAAGTTCCTCCCTGGCTGCAGGATGAGTATCGCCGAAGGAACCGGCCCCTAATGAAGCTCGCCTTTTTGTTGCGGACGAACACGCGCATGCTTGTACTTTTCACCGTGCTTATACTGGGTCAGCCGCTTTATTATTTCGTCATCGAAGTGGTTGCGCTCAATCTCTTGCTGGGCTTTCTCCTTCTGCGCCAGAATGCGATCTGCCGACAATTGCAAGAACTGGTGAGTCAACGTGTCCGCGCTTGAAGTAAGCCCCGTCGTGTCGCGCAAAGATCGCGATGCCTTCATCAAGTTTCCCTGGGAAATTTACCCGGACGATCCAGCCTGGGTTCCGCCGCTCATCCTCGAGCGCCGGGAATTTCTCGATGAGAAGAAGCATCCATTCTTCGAACATGCGGCCGCTGCGTTTTTCCTCGCGCGTCGTGATGGCGAAATCGTCGGCCGCATCATGGCGTGCGACGATCCGAACTACAACGCGGAGCACGGTTCGAATGTCGGTTGTTTCGGGCTCTTCGAGTGCGTCGATGATCTTGAAGTTGCGCGGGCGTTGTTAGCGACCGCAGAAGATTGGCTGCGCAACCGCGGGCGCATTGAAATCCTGGGCCCGATCGATTACTCGACTAATTACGTTTGCGCGCTCGTCATCGAAGGCTTCGAGCATCCGCCGACGCTGCTCACGCCGCACAATCCGCCTTATTACCGCCGCCTGATCGAGGAGAATGGCTTCACAAAAGCCATCGATTGGTATGCGTGGTGGTTCGAAAAACCTGCGGAAGCAGCGGCGCGCTTACGGCCAATCGCAGCGCGGTTGGGCAATCGGCCCGGTGTTAGCATTCGACCGGTGAATCTGAAGCGCATTCATGAAGAAGCTGAAGCCTTGCGCGGAATCTACAATCAGGCCTGGCAAAAAAATTGGGGCTTCGTTCCCTTCACTCGCAGCGAGTTCGATCATCTCGTGAAAGAACTGAAACCGCTCGCCGTGCCGGAGTGGGTCCTAATTGCGGAGGTGAATGGCGAACCTGCGGGTTTTATTCTTGGCATGCCCGACATCAATGCTGCCCTTAAACACATCAACGGCCGGTTGACGACTTATGGTCTGCCGATCGGCCTGGCCAAGTTACTCTATTATAAGAGCCGGCTGAAGCGCGCGCGCCTCGTGGCACTCGGAGTGGTTCCGAAATTTCGCCGCTTCGGCATCGCGGAAAATCTTGTCCTGCAGGTCATAGAAGAAGGCATGATCAAAGGTGGCGTCAAAGGAGAGTTAAGCATGACGCTGGAGAACAACGTGCTCGTCAATCGCTTCGTCGCCGCTATCGGTGCCGAGCGCTACAAGACCTACCGCATTTACAGCAAAGCCATTCCTGCGTAGCCTCGCCGCCTCGTGTCGGAGGAAAACAAACACGTCGTCATTTTCGCCGACGAATCGCGCGACTGGATGATCGCCGGTTTGCGACAGATCGAACGACTTGGTCGTGCGCTAAAGGAAACGAAGACAGTGGGGAATGTCGAGGTAACGCGCGATACCACCATTCTCGCTAACGAACACGCTATTTGCCTAACGAGTAGTTTGCTGGTCACACGCGTCGGAATGCAGGCCCTGCTGCCGCGTCTGCGGCGGACAAATAATAAGATGGCGGCGGAAGCCGAATTGCGCCGGATTTGCGCGGACTTGAAGGAGAGCTGCCGCCTGCTTGGAAGCGCTGAGGAGATTCCCGCGGCAGAGAAGTGGTTCATGCGTTCGTTAGGCAAAGCGCAGGATGGTTTCGTCGCGCGCTACTTCGACCGCCGCATTTCCACGCAGCTGAGCCGCGCTCTGCTGCAGATCGGAGCGCAGCCGGTGCACGCTACGGTCCTCGGATTTCTGGTTGGCTTTGCCGGGTGCTTTCTTCTCCTCCGCGGGAACTACGTTTCCGTTCTGGAAGGAATGCTCCTGCTTTACGCCTTCAGCATTCTCGATGGCTGCGACGGCGAGATCGCCCGCGCCAAATATCTGGAATCATCCGCCGGCCAGCGACTCGATCTTTTCGTCGATGTGACCGTGAGCGTTCTCTTCTTCATCGCGCTCGGCATCGGTCTCGCTCACGCCACGCAAAAATTTTTCTTTCTCGTCGAAGGTTTGGCTACCGCGATCCTGACTATCGGCAGCGAAGCGATGCTTGCCGTTCTGGCCGCGAACGCTTCATCGTCCGGCAAGGCAACCGCATTTTACGAGCGACACGCGGCAATGCTCGGCCATTCCGGCGTGTTCGTTTTCGGACGGCGGGCGGTGCACGCGACCATCCAACTGACCAAGCGCGATGTTTCGCTTTCCCTTTTTGTCATCCTCGCGGTGTGCAATCTCTCGCGTTGGATTCTTCACCTCTCGTTAGGCGCAGCTTTCCTCGCCGCCAGCGTGGCGACGCTCGCGCTTATTCGGCGACCAACTGCGGCGCGCTCCGCAGCGTAGGCGGAAGACACTCCTCGGCTCGGCGAAGCATGGCCGGCGTATCGACGTCCTGCCACCAGCGTTCGCCAATGTCGATGGCATCGGCGAGCCCCTCGCGCGCCATCAAACGCACGCCATCGGCTAGACTGCAATCGCTCTCCACCTTTGCTTTCTCCAGATATTCGAAGAGCGCGAGTGGGCAAAAGAAGAGGCCAGTATCGATGGCATCGAAGTCCGTCAGCTTTTTTCCAATCTCAACGATTGCACCGTTCTTTGTTTTAACTTTCATCGCATCGTCCAGATCGAAAATTGTCTCGATCCTGCGATCGACCGCGAGTTGGAGATGAGATGGATCGGCGCGCTCCAGCAGAACAGGCAAAATTGTCGGATCGAAAAGGTGGTCGCCCATGGCGAGCAAGAATGGCCGCTCGACCGCGCCCGCCGCGCACAAGACCGAAATGCCATTTTGTTTTTGCCATTCCGGATTGTGAATTGGATTCAAACACAACCCGGCGGGCAGACAGCTCTCCATGCCGGCGATCACTTCATCGGAGTTTGAACCGACGATCGCGTGCAGGTTGCGAATTCCGACGGATTCGAGCGCGCGCAGCACGTATGAGATCAGTGGACGTCCGAGAATTTCCACGAGCGGCTTTGGCACAGAGCCGCGCGCGCTGGACAAGCGCGACCCGGCGCCGGCGAGCAGGACGACGGCGTCCGTAACTTTTTCAGATCCCATAAAATTTTCGCAGTCCCCAAAGTTGAACGCGCATCGGCAGAAACCGGAGTATGAACGGCGCAAAGCGGGCCTGGAAAAAATCGCCGACCGTAATTTGCGGTGGAGGATTTTCCATCGCCAGGACGCGCGCAATTTCTTTCGCGACGATTTCAGGCGGCGGAGCTTTGCGCAAGTTTTCATCGACAACCTTCCAAATACTTTCCAGCGCGGGTTTGTAGTCCGGCGCGTCGCTGCCGAAGTTCGTCACTGCGTCATTAAAGTTTGTGTGAATGTCGCCGGGTTGGACATCAACCATTCGGATCCCGCTGCTGCGCAATTCCAGATTGAGCGACATGGTGAAAATCGCCATGGCCGCTTTGGCTGCGCTGTAGGAGGCCATGAAGGGCACCGGCAGGCGCGACGCGAGCGAAGTAACGTTGACGATGGTTCCGCATTTCCGCGCGCGCATGCCGCGCAGAGCGAGTTGCAGTAACTGAACTTGCCCGAAGACGAGCGTTTGAAATTCGCGCTCGAGCGCGTCGCGTGGCAGCAACTCCGCCGGCCCGAAATGTCCGCTGCCGGCGTTATTGATCAGCGCGTCGAAGCCGCCCGCTTCGGCCTCAGCGGCGGTGAAGGCGCTGGTGATTGATTGCGAGTCGGTCAAGTCGAGTGCGACGGGATGTAGACGCGACAATTGAGGGAGGCGTGCCTGGTCGCGCGACGTGCCCCAGACTTCATGTCCGTCCGCGCAGAGCTGCTCTGCGATAGCGCGCCCAATTCCCGCGCTAGCCCCGGTGAGGAAAATGCGCTTCATAAAACGTAACCGATGGTCTCAATCCTATTAGCTCTGGCGGCAAGCGCAGTTCTTTGCACGCTTTTGTTTTTCGTCGCGCGCGCCGTGGGATGGGTAAGCGTATGGCAAGGACAACGCATTTTCATTCGCAAAACCCTGGCCGCCTCGCCGCATGCAAAAAATCGGCGGTTGATCGTTTCATTTTCCACTTTGCCGGATCGGATCGCGAACCTGCGTCCGATCCTCGAATGCATGCTTGGGCAAACGCGACCGCCGGACGAAATTTTTCTCGCGATTCCAAATTTTTCTGTCCGTCAGCAACGCGGTTATGTCATTCCGTCGTTTCTTCAGGAAATGCCAACCGTGCGCGTTGTCTGCGTAGAACGCGACTGGGGCCCTGCGACGAAATTCATTCCCGCGTTGCAAAACGAACTGGCCGCCGGCCGTGCAGACACTGCGATTATCGTCCTCGATGACGATCGCATCTACCCGCGCGATACGGTGGAATCCTATCTGCATTGGACCACGGAGCTGCCAGATGCGGCGCTCTGTTTTCGCGGCGCGAAGATGCCGCGTAATTTCGACTGGCGTGTCTCGGAGATGACGCATGGCCATCGTATCCGCACACCGCAGCGTGTCGCGGTCGTCACTGGGGCTGGCAGTTATCTGATCAAGCCGCGCTTTTTTGATGAATCGCTGTGGGATTATTCCGCCGCGCCGGAAGCCGCGTTCTACATGGACGACATCTGGATCAGTGGCTGCCTTGATAGGCGCGGGATCAAGAAATTCGTTGTGCCCGCCTCGGCAGGGCAGCGTCATGTCAAAGCGCAACAGCGTACCATGACTTTGCACGAAGTGCCGAATGGACGGCAGCCGAACAATAATGAAGTGATCGCCTATTTTCGCGACGGCTGGAATGTCTTCGCCAGCTAAGCGGAGACGGATGGCGCGGTCGCAAGTTTCCCCGCCGGCACCGCCTTTTCGCGAACGCGAAATTCTCGGAAGATCCCCAGAATCTGCATGCGCAACGGCACATAATCGGCCAGGAGAAAGGCGACCACCGTCGCCGCCGTAACTCCAGCGACGCCGAACCGCCTAACGAGTAGAACACTCAGCAGGATATTGAGAAGCGCCGTGATCGGCCCGCAGATTAGCCGGACGCGGAGACGCGCAAGCGCATTCAGCAGAGTTCCGAAGGCGTGCAGCTGAGCGAGGAGCAAGTTCCAAATTCCCATCCAGAGGAGAAGCGCCACCGGCGGAACAGCGCTCTCTCCCGCCCAAAGGCGAATGATCTGTTGGCCGAAGCAGATAAAAATAAGTGAGAGAATTCCGGTGGTGAAAAAACTCAGCCGCGCATTTGTGCGAAAGGCGCGGCGCATCCATGCGAAATCATGCCGCGTGTAAGCCTCGGTGTAGGCAGGCCAGAGCGACGGCATAACGAGCCGTTGCACCACCATCGTGATCGTAAATAACTGAAAGGTTACGTTGAACACGGTCACCTGCGTCGCCCCGAGAAAGTGCGAGATGATGACGGTGTCGCTCTCGGTGTTGAGCAGCCAGAGGGCGCCGACGATGAAAAACTTCCAGCCGCTGGAGAAGAGCTGCTTCAAGATGGTGCCATCAAATGCGGCGAACCTGGGGCGCAGCCATGGTCGCCGCAGACCGAAAAGCCAGATCGCGCTGATGATGCTGATGACAAAACCGACACCGGATGATCCGATGACGAGCCACGGCAGCCCGCCGTGAAACCAAATGACGGCGAGGACCGCGACCAGATTCGCGATGCTGCCAGCAATGGACCAAATGTTAGCGAGAAAATTCTCCTGGTAGGCGGCTAAGACCCGCCCGGTAATGAGCAGCGGAAAGCGCAGCGCGAAAAAACCGAAAGCGATGAAGATTGCCGGGACAATCTCCTTTTGCATTAGCTCCGGACTGCTCTGCGGAAAAAGAAATGCCGCCACGCGCGGAATGCATGGCAACCCGATCGCAAGCAGCGCGACCGAGACGAGACAAAAGGCGGAAAAGGCCGAGGAAACGTAGCGTCGTGCCACTTCATGCGCGTCGCGCCCAAACGCGCTGCCCAGTGCATTCGTTAGGCTATCTTCCAATCCGAAGTCGATGAAGTTCAGCAAGGCGAGCGTGGTCGCGATCGTCACCCAAATGCCGTAACGCTCGCTCCCAAGGTAGCCGAGCGTTAGTGGCACGACCGCCACGCTAACGATTGTGGTTAGCGCCCGCGCTACGAAGGCCGAGATCGCGCCGCTCATTACGCGGCGGGAGCGGCGTTGAGCGTGGCCGTGTTGCTCAACCGCGGGCGCGGCGAAACCGAAGCCGCCGCGCATTTTGCGCAGGAAATTTCTCACCGAACATGTGCGCCTCTCTTGCGCATCGACTTCATTCCTACTTCCATTGGGTGTTTCCAGCCAGGCGAACTATGGTCTATGTCGACGTTACCGACGCTTGCAAGTCCGCGCGCAATTCCGGTATTGAGCGGATGACGCGAAAAATCTTCGCTGGCCTGGCTGCGCGCACGGAGGTGATGCCACTTTGCTGGAGCGAAATAGCGAACCGTTATCACGTTCTGGCCGCGCGGGAATTGCAAAATTTACGCGCGCCGTTCAGTGGTGGTGCTGCTCCTTCCGAGCAGCCGGAACGACATGGGGCGACGCGTTGGGACGAGCTGCTGCGACTTGCCCGTTCGCGGCCGTTTAATCTAAAGCGCCAGTTGCAGGGCACGGATGCTTTTTTGATCACGGATATTTTTCGTGATGGCCGCATGCGCGTCCTCTCGCAGACAAAGCGGTCAGGCGCGCGGATGGTCGCGATCTTTCACGACGCGGCTGCGTTGAGTCTGCCGTGGCTATCGCAACGCGGAGTGAAACTTTTTCGCGATTATCTCGTGTCGTTAGGCCAATTCGATCTCGTCATTTGTGTCTCGCATGAAAGCGAAACAGATCTGCATCAGCGCTGGAAGGAACTCGCTGTGCCGCTCACTACGACCTGTGTGGAAGGATGGCCGATCGAGTTCGATGAATCATTGCGTTCGCGAGATAAGGTCGCGCAAGAGAATCTTGCTCTGTGTGTCGGCTCGCTCGAACCGCGCAAGAATCATCTGGCACTACTCAAGGCAGCGGACTTGCTCTGGGAGAGTGGACTGAAGTTTGAACTGAATCTCGTCGGCCAGACCGGCTCGTGGGGGAGAAAAAATGTTGTCCCGGAAATCGATCGGCTGCGGAGTTCGGGTCGAGCGGTGAACTGGCTGCGGCATGTGAACGAAGAAACGCTGCACCGCGCTTACCGCGAATGCCGTTTCACAGTTTATCCTTCTCTCAAAGAAGGTTTCGCGCTGCCGATTCTCGAAAGTCTCTGGCATGGCAGGCCGTGCCTTTGCGGTCGCAATGGCGCTCTCGGTGAAGCCGGCGCTGGCGGTGGCTGTCTCTTTGTCGATCAGCAGGATGCAACTGCAGTCGCTGCTGGGATGAAACAGTTGCTGGAAGATGAGCCTCTTTACGCGCGGCTAAGCGCAGACGCCCGGCAACGCACTTTCCGCACTTGGGGCGACTACATCGACAAACTACAGCAGCATCTCAGGATTTCGCCGGGGCGAAAAACGGCTCCTGAAAAAGCGAAGTGACATTGCCGCGCGGATGCTGCGCCACGATCCGTCCGTCGCGCATCTCGTGAATCCAATCGCAGCGCTCCGCAATCGCCGGATTGTGCGTCACGAGGAGGAGAGCCTTTTGCCCGCGATAAACAATTTCCTGCAACAACTCGAAGGCGCGGTGCGAGTTCTCCGTATCGAGATTACCAGTCGGCTCGTCCGCGAGAATAATGCGCGGATCATTCGCCAGCGCCCGCGCCACCGCCACGCGTTGCTGCTCACCGCCGGAAAGATGCCGGCTCGGCCGCATCGCCTTTTCGCGCAAGCCAACTCCTTCGAGTAACTCCGCGGCCCGCGTCCGCATTTCATTTTCCGACAACCGTCCAAGTCGCCGCATGGGAATCATGATGTTTTCCTCCGCGGTAAATTCCTCGAGCAGAAAATGAAATTGGAAAATAAAACCGATCAGCTCACGCCGCAGACGCGACAACTCATGATCCGGCAGGTTTGAGACATTATCGCATTCCACTTCGACCCAGCCCGCATCCGGCCGGTCGAGCAGACCGAGAATGTAAAGGAGCGTGCTCTTCCCGCAGCCCGATGGACCTACTACGGCGTGCACCGTTCCCGGTTCCAGCTCGAGCGAAACGCCGCGCAGGGCATGCACGCGCGATTCGTCTTCGCCGAGAAAACGTTCGAGCTCGCGACAACGCAGCGCAGCCGGTAGCATGGGCGCAGTGTAAACGCACCCGGTCGGGATTGCGACTCGACGCCATCGACGGCTTTCGCCAGATTGCGCCGCGCATGGAGGTGGTAATTTTTGCAAACGCGTCGGAAGCTTTGACGGAGCTTTGCGGCGTCTCCTTACTCGAACGGCAGCTGCGTATCTTGCACCGGCTCGGTTTCGAGCACGCGATGATCATCTCCGAAACGCCGAACGAAATTAGCGCCGCCATTGAACCGCCAACTTGGGCGCGCAGTGGCCTGGCCACCCAGATAATTTCGCGCGAGGAACTGCAAATGCGCGAGCGAACTCTTTTTCTCCCGGGAAATATTTACTGCGATGCCCGCCTGATTCGCTCTCTGACGGAGTGCGCGGGCGAATGTGTTTTGGTTGATTCCAATCCGCCTAACGAGTTGTTGCCGTTGTTGGCCACGGCGGAAAACGACTCCCGCGGATTTGTTTCGGGCGCGGCCGTTGCCACAAATTACGACTCGTTAGGCGACGCGGCGGTTATCGATGCCGCGAAGGTTCCTGCTTACATCACCGGAATGCGGCGAACGCTGCGCCCAGTTTTTTTCCCGGCGCCGTCAGCAGAATTGCGGCCATTGGCCAAGACCATCGTTTTGGATACTGGACAAAATGGGACGCTGGACATTCCCGCCATTATCCAGTCGCCCATCGAGACGTGGGTCATGCGGGGGCTTTGTCGGACGTCGATTACGCCCAATCAAATTTCATTGCTTAATTTAGTCGTCGCACTGATTGCAGCGGCATTTTTCGCTGCCGGTTATCTCTGGGTCGGAATGATTTTCGCGCTCACCATTGGCGTGCTCGACGGGCTTGATGGGAAACAGGCGCGGATCAAGATCGAAACGACCAAGGCCGGGAAATGGGAATCGTATCTCGATCTCATCTATGAAATTTCGTGGTGGGCTTCGCTCGCCTTCTATTTTCAACGCAGCGGTCAATTGCCGTACGCCTGGTTCTACTTCTTGCTGATCATGGCCGGGGAAGCGCTCGATCAATTGGCGAAGCACACCGCGAGGCAGCGTATCGATCGTCTACTTGACGATTACTCACCCTTCGATCGATTCGTGAGGCTAATCGCTGCCCGGCGCGATGTGTATCTTTGGTCGTTAGCTATCGCGCTCGCGCTCGGAGCCGCTCCGCTAACTTATCGCCTCTGCGCTTTCTGGGGCCTTGTAAGCGCCGGAGTGCACTGGTTGCGCGCTGCCCTGATTGTCGCCCGCAGCAAGGTCGCGCATCCGGCGCGGTAAGTCGCGGCGCAACTTCGCCAGTCGAGTGGTCAGAGCACCAGCGGCATCGCGCGCAAAATAGCGCAGCGGGTTATTCACCTTGTGCGACGTATCGACGATGCAATAAACGCCGCAGTTGGCCTGACATGACTTCTTCTTGTTGTAAGCCAGCAAGTCCTCAGGCGTCATCTCGAGGATATGTC
>JALZAX010000255.1 GCA_030948055.1 Verrucomicrobiota bacterium
TCCGTATGGATCAGATCAAATCATGCCGAGGGGCGAGGAGCAGACCCAGGATCAGACCACTCGTTAGACCACAAAGGTGCGCGGCCAGGCTGATCTGCGGCGTGGAAAAATCGAAACCGGTCTGGATAAGAATGATGAGGGCGATGTTAATGAAGCGCCGTCGCGCCAGGGGGACGTGACGATGCAAGGCGAGGAACGCGGCCCACGCGCCGACCACACCCATGACGGCACCGGACGCGCCGACGAGCGATTCGGTTTGGGTGAGGCCGAAGCGCCAGAGCGCGACCACGCCCGCGCTTGACCCCAGGCCGGAAAGAAAATAGCAAATGGTGAAACGCAGAGTGCCGAAGCTCGTCTCCAGAGCGGGCCCGAGTACGTAGAGAGCGTAGACATTTACGAAGAGATGCAACGCACCGTAGTGAAGGAAGATCGCGCTCAGCAGCCGCCAATACTGGCCGGCCTGCAGGACAAACGTCGGCTCGAGCGCACCGAGACGGTGGAGGACGAACGGGTTCATGGATCCGCCAAACGAGACCTCGATAAGAAAAAAGGCGACATTCAAGAGGATGATTACGATGACAGCCGGCGTAGCGTGGAAATTCTGTGCTGGAAGGATGGAACCGTGCCGACGCAAGACCGCGTGCGCTAATCGATCGACGGTGGACTCGTTAGGCGGGTTAAGTGGCGGAGTCACCGACTGACTGGTCGCCAGCCAATAGTTTTTTACCTTCTCAGGCAAACGACGTAGTCGCGTTTGCAGGATTCGTTCGACGGCATCGGCGTGGCCGCAGAATGACAGGGCGGTGAGCAGGCTGAGCAAAAAGGTCGATTGATATTGGGCCGAACTGAGGAGCGACGAGACGCGACCGGAAAATTGCCTAACGAGTTCATCGCGCTGCCCGACTTCGCCTAGCGAGCGAAAATAAAGTGGCAGCAAGGTCACGTCTTCACCTAGACCGACACGCGGGATGTTTCGTTCCGACCAGGCGAGAAGATTTTCCCATTCGCCATGAATGAAAAATCGCCAGGCCGCGGCGCGGCGTCCGATGACGCCATCTAGTAGTAAAAGGCTCTGAAGAGTCTTGTCTGCCTCTATTATAGTACCGCGTTGCGCGAGTTGGAGCGCGCGCAGCAGCTCTCGTTCGCCTCGCAACGCGCGCGAAGGATGAAGAAACCGAAGGACTCCGAGTATCTGGCGCGCAGTGGAAAATCGTTGCACGGCCACCGCTTCCGTCGCTTGCCGCAGGCCGACCATCGGCAGCAAGAGCAATGCGAGCCAGGCGCCCGCGCCGATGTAACCGGCGCGATCCGGCGAAAGCAGCCAGGCAAGGGCAGTGACAATCAAAACTGCAATCGCGGCGAGCCACCAGCCGCGATTAAGCGCAGCGTCGCGCGCCGTTCGCACTAAAACGATGATCGGCGAAACCGACGCGACGAAAAGCAGAAGATGATTGAGATCGAGCATTGACCTTCGCGCACAGTCAGCGCAGAACGCTTCACGTCCAATTGCGCGCATGAAAATCACGGTCACGAATTATCTCGAAGTCATTTCCTCCTGGTGTTTTTGGGCGACGCCGATGTGGACGGAATTGCAGAAGCGCTACGCGGGGCGGGTAGCGTTTCAGTGGAAGATTGCGCTCATGGATGCGTCCGGTTTTCCGAAAACCATCGAGCAGGCGGAATGGTTTTATCGGCGCAGTGGAATAATGATGCGCTCGCCTTTCATGCTGAAGCCGGGTTGGTTTAAACCGAATCTCAAGGAAACGCTCGAACCTAATCTAATCGCCGAAGCGGCGCGTTCGTTAGGCGTGGCCGACGATCGCGTTTGGAGCGCGCTTTCCAATGCCACCGTAATCGATGGCATACAGGCCGGTGATTTTGAAACCGCCGCGACAATCGGCGCGAAAGCCGGTGGATTGGACAAGGCGAAATTGCTCGAGCGCGCGCGTACGCCGGAAATCGAAAAGCGAATTCGCGAAACAACCGCAGAATTTCACGCCATGCAGGTGACGCAACGTCCGACGTTTGTTATCGACAGCGAAATCGGGGATCGCGCGATTTTTTCCGGCTTCGCCAAATTGGAACCGATCGCGACGACACTCGATGCGATGCTGGACGACATTGTAAGTTACGAAGCGTACGCGGCGCATTTCGGCCAGCCGCCCGCCGCTTAGTTCGCACTAGTTTCGCCTTGCCACGGCAACAATGTTGCTCTCAAGTTCCAGTCGGTTCGCGAATATCGTGGGCTGGTCGTCGCGGTGATCGCAGCCGCGATGAGGCAGGAGTGTTCGGAGCGGTTCAAGGCCACGCCGGAAATTGCGATGAAAAATAACAACGGCGAGGCAGTTCACTCCGCGTTTCGCCGGTCAGGAGCTTGATTTAATCTGCAATCACAAATTCGTGTAAACGGCCGGATTCGCGCGCGCGACGTCCGGGTCATCATGGCCGCAACGGGCGAGCAGCTCGGCGTCATGAAATTGTCCGATGCAATCAGACGGGCGCAAAGCATTGGTCTTGATCTGGTGGAAGTAGCGCCGACGGCCAATCCGCCTGTCTGCAAAATCGTCGACTTCGGTAAGTTCCGTTACGACTTATCGAAACAGGAAAAGGACAAGAAGAGTTCCGGAACGAAACTGAAAGAGATCAAGTTTCGAGTGAACATCGATGAGCACGATTACCTGACGAAGTTGCGCCACGGTGAAGCGTTTCTCGATAAAGGAAATAAGGTGCGCGTGCAGTTGCAATTCCGCGGCCGCGAAATGGCACACCAGGAATTCGGCATGCAGTTAATGGAAAAAGTGCGCGACGATCTGAATGGAATGTCGCAGGTGGAAATGGAGCCAAAGGCGGCCGGGCGCAATATCACCATGACACTTTCGCCGCTGCCGGCGGCGAGGAGAAAACGGCGTTTTTCCGTTCCTGACCAGGATGCGGAAGCAGAGCAGGCGAGCGAGAACGGCGCGGACGAGGAAGACGAGTCTTAGCCGACCGCTTGCGCCGCGGACGTTTGGATTTTCGCCGCCGAAATTATTTCATTCACCCGCGTGATCGTGTGTGCGCGTCCGGTCTTCTCATCTACGCCGATGAGGGCGCCACAAATCCGCACGTTGCCTTTCGCGATGGGAAACGGCGCGGGCAAGTTCGAGATGAAACGATTGACGATCGAATCGACGGCGCGTCCAAGGATGGATTCATCAGGTCCGCACATTCCAGCGTCACAAATGAACGCCGTGCCGCCGGGAAAAATTTGTTCGTCAGCTGTTTGCACATGGGTGTGTGTGCCCATCACCGCGGAAACGCGCCCATCCAGGAAACGGCCGAGGGCGATTTTTTCACTGGTCGTTTCGCCGTGCACATCCACCAGAATGATCGGCGTTTCTGTGCGCATCTCGGCGACAGCGACATCCACCGCTTCAAACGGATTCTCCAAAATCGGCTTCATGAAAGTGCGGCATTGCACATTGATCACACCGATTTTTCCTTTCGCGGTTTCGAGGACAATCGATCCGCTACCCGGAGCGCCTGGCGGATAATTGGTCGGGCGTAGCAGCCGCGGCTCGGTGTCGAGAAAAGGAACAATTTCCTTCTGGTCCCAGATGTGATCGCCCGTCGTAATCACCGAAACTCCAGCGCGCAGAAGATCGATCGTAATTTTCGGCGTGATTCCGCGGCCGCCGGCGGCATTCTCGCCATTCACCACGATGAAATCGATCGCATGTTCCGCTTTCAAATCTGACAAGCGATTGATGACTGCGGTGCGACCAGGCTCGCCAACGATGTCGCCTAAAAAGAGAATCGTCAGCATGCGGCGAAGATGCGTGTTATTTAACGCGAAAGCAAAACTGTGATCACTCGAGCAATTGTTATCGCGATCGGTTGTTGCGGCCTGGTCTCGTTAGGTGCGGCAGACAGCTTGTCGCCTTTGTCCCAAGCACCCGACTGGTCGGCCTTGGAGAAGTACCAGGAAACGATGACGCACGAGGAATTCATCGAGCGTTTGCAGGATATTTATTGTCCGCGCGGTTTGAGTCCCGATCTACTGGTGATCGATGAGAATGTCGTTCGCATTCTGACGAGCAGGGGGACACAGAGTTGGTTTACTCTGCGCTTCGCCAACAGCGAAAAGAATCGCAAACCCGTGAAGAACGACTGGCGCTCGGTCGCTCTTCTCTCGCGCGCGAAAAAAGGACGCGAGCTGAGCGGCTGGAAAATCGCGCTCGATCCGGGACATATCGGCGGCTCGTGGGCCCGGATGGAGGAGCGATGGTTTCAGGTCGGCGATGCCAGGCCGATTCAAGAGGGCGACATGACTTTGTTGGTAGCGAAGTTACTCGCGCCAAAGTTGGAGAAGC
>JALZAX010000256.1 GCA_030948055.1 Verrucomicrobiota bacterium
CCATCGTGCGGCAGACGGAACAATTCCGCAAAGCCGAAGCGCAGCAAAAGCTGATTTGTTTGCCGACGGGCGATGGGATGGCGCTGGCGTTTTTCGCCACGCCGGAAGCGCCGGTGCGTTGTGCGATTGAGATCGCCCGGGCCTTGAAGAATCATCCCGAGATTCAGTTGCGCATGGGTGTGCATACCGGGCCGGTGAACACCGTGGCAGATGTGAATGAGCGCGCGAATGTCGCCGGCGCCGGGATGAACATGGCGCAGCGGGTCATGGATTGCGGTGATGCCGGGCACATTCTGCTCTCACAGCGCGTGGCGGAAGACCTGGGTCAATCGCGCGAGTGGTCGCAGCTCCTGCATGACCTGGGCGAATGCGAGGTGAAACATGGCGCGAGGGTGCATTTGTTTAACTTCCACGGCGATGACTTCGGTAACGCGGCTATTCCAACGCGGGTCAACCTAGGAAGGCAAAGCCATAAGAGAAGGCCATGGCTCATGCCAGTAGCTATCGGCGCACTTGTGTTACTTGCTCTAGGTCTTGTTAGTTACCAGTTCATAGGTAAACGACAAGGCGCTCCCGCGACCATAGTTCCCGAGAAAAGCATCGCAGTCCTACCATTCGAGAACCTCAGTGAAGACAAAAGTAACGCCTATTTCGCGGAAGGAATGCAGGATGAGATCCTGACGCGCCTGGCGAACCTCAGCGAACTGAAAGTGATTTCGAGAACGTCAACCGCGAAGTATCAAAGCCATCCCGGTAATCTGAAGACCATCGCAGCAGAGCTGGGTGTGGCAAGCATTCTGGAAGGCACGGTGCAGAAGCTCGCGAACGATGTGCACATCAACGTACAGCTAATCAAGGCTTCAACAGACGAACATATCTGGGCGCAAAGTTTCGATCGCACGATTGAACACGCCTTTGCCGTGGAAGGAGAAGTAGCACAGAAAGTAGCGGATGCACTGAAACTAAGACTGGCACCCGCGCAGATCGCGAAGCTAACGAAAGCCCCGACCGAGAATGCCAAAGCGTATGACCTTTTTCTTCAAGGCGAATATGAGATGCATCGTGCCTGGGCGGCCCACGACAGCAATGTGGAGACAGCGGCGAAGGCAGCGAGCTACTACGAAGAAGCCGCGCAACTCGATCCGCAATTCGTCCTCGCGATTGCTTCGCTCGCACGCGCCCAGCTTTCGCAATATCACCTCCACCTTGAGTCAAAAGGACCAGAGGGGGCTCCGGAAACTGCGGGGCCAGCAAAGGCGAATATCGATCGTGCTCTAATGTTAGCGCCTGATCTTGCGCTCGGCCACCTCGCCTTTGGTGAATGGTATTTGTGGATCAAACATGACCATCCAAACGCGATCAGGGAACTGCAACGCGCGCTGGAGCTGGATGGGCATCTGACAGACGCGCAAGTTCGGCTTTGTGCGATCTGGCAACGCGAGAGCCAGCCAGAAAAAGCGATCGTAGAACTGCGAAAGGCGCTGGAGGTCGACCCGCGCAATGTCTTCCTGTACCGAAACCTCGGGTTCGCCTATGACATGCTGCGCCACTACAACCTGGCCGCGGCGAGTTTCGCACGTGCCGTCTCCTTGGAGCCGAGCGACACGATCGATTCGCTGAACCTGGCTGCAGCTTATACCTTCGCAGGCGACTTCGAGGCCGCCCGCCGTATCCTTGACTCTTTTCCGGCCGATCGCCGGACAGACAACACCTATTACTTCGTGAGACGCAGGCTCCTTCGGTTGCAACACGACTTCCAAGGTATGGCAGAGATACTCAAGCTAATGCCAGAGAGCGCGCTAGCTCCATCGATTCGCATGGAACACGAAGGCGACATAGCACTCGCACTCGGCCAGACTGACCTTGCTCAGCAACGCTTCGAAGGCGCACGCGCGCTATTCGCTGACGTCTTCGCGAAGAACGATAAGGCTGCAAACGCATATAGCTTCATTGCCTACCTTGATGCGCGCCTTCACCACGCGCCGGAAGCAATCGAGGCGGCGAAGCACGCTGTCGAGCTGGCTCAGCAGGGCGACGATGTGTGGCAAGTGGAAACATCGCTGGTGCAGCTAGCGACCATCTATTCCCTGCTCGGGCAGAGGGATGAAGCAATCGAAGTTCTGCAACGTGTTATCGCGATGCCCTCCGGCGACGTGTTTTCGGCCGCAGATCTCAAGCACGATGTCGACTGGGATCCAATCCGCGACGATCCGCGCTTCCAGAAACTCATCGCTTCGGTGGAGCAGCAGGAACGGTAAGTAAAGGAGTTGGACTCCTCGTTCGCAGGAGGGAAGGTATCAGGCCCGGCTGCTGCTGGTGGTGATTGGTTGGCGGGCGGCGCAAGGAGTTTCGCGCGCCAACGAGCATCTCGGTCCAATTTCGCCTAACGAGTAGTAATTTGTGTGATACAAAAACTCGGAGCCTACGGGGCTCGAACCCGCAACCTCCGCCGTGACAGGGCGGCGCTCTAACCAATTGAGCTAAGGCTCCTCGCGAAAAGCAGAGCAGGGTAATCGCACGTCAGCGGGCTTCAATCAATTTTTACCGCCACGCATTTCGTCGGGAAAAAGCGCGCACGAATTGCGCACCTTTTGTCGGAATCGTATGGTTAAATAGGGAACGACGGATGAACGATCAAGACGATCTGGAAAAATACGGCGGCGTCGCGGGCAAGGAGGGTCTCAGTGTCTTGCAGGCCTTCGATCGCGTCGTCGCTTCGGTCGCGCCGCACGATCCCTTGCGCTCGGATCTGATGGCCTTGCGCGCGGGGATTGCGGATCAGGAAGAGATGATTGGCGACGCGCGCCAGATGATCGAAAAGCTGGAAGAGGTGATCAAAAAGGTCACGTCACCCGCGAACCGCATTGGCACGTTTATCGCCAGCCCTTCGCGCGGGACCGCGCATATCGTCGTGGGCGGCTCGGATTATTATTGCAATGTCGATCCCCGGATTCGTTTGCGTGATTTTAAAAAAGGCACGCGCGTTCTGGTGAACGAAGCCTACGTGATCGTGGGTGATCTTGGTTTTGAAATCGCCGGGCCGGTCACGCGCATCACCGAAGTGTTGAGCGGCGATCGTCTCCGTGTCGGCGGCGAACACGGAATGCAGTCGGCCGTTTTGCAACGCTCGTCAGAACTCGCGGAATCTGCGTTGAAATCGGGCGATGAGGTGCGGGTCGATTCCAGCTATCGCATGGCCTTGGAAGCGCTGCCGCATCCGGAATCGCGCGATCATTATCTGGATGTCGTCCCGGAGTTGCCCTGGGAAAAAGTCGGCGGCCAGGATGCGGCGCTGCAAGCGATCAAGGACGCCATCGAATTGCCGCTCATTCACGGCGAGCTCTTCGCGAAATTTCAGCACGCCACGCCGAAAGGATTTCTGCTCTACGGCCCGCCGGGTTGCGGGAAGACGCTCATCGGCAAAGCGACGGCCTACAATTTGACGCGGCAGTTGCGCGAGAAAAGCGGGAACGAAATGCGGGAATATTTCATGCATGTGAAGGGCCCCGAGATTTTGAATATGTGGGTCGGCGAATCGGAGCGGATGGTGCGGGAAATTTTCGCGACCGCGCGGGAGAAACGGCGCGAAGGCTACATGCCGTTTTTGTTTATCGACGAAGCGGAGAGCATTCTCGGAACGCGCCGCGCTTCGCGACATTCCAATATTTTATCGACGCTGGTGCCGATGTTTTGCTCGGAGATGGATGGCATCGACTCGTTAGGCGACGTCGTCATCATCCTCGCTTCAAATCGCGCCGACCTGATTGACCCGGCGATTCTGCGCCCGGGCCGGATCGATCGTAAGATCAAAGTCAGCCGGCCCAATCGCGTGGGCGCGCGTGAGATTTATCGGATCTATCTCACGGACGATCTGCCCTACGATGAGCGGAACAAGAACGTCGATGAATTGATCGAGCGCATGCTCGATGTGCAGTTTGCTAAACGCGAAGAGAACAAGTTCCTCGAAATCACGCTGCGCAGTGGACGGAAAGACGTCGTTTATCGCAGCGATCTTTTGAGCGGTGCGATCATCGCCTCCGTGGTCGAGCGCGCAAAGGCGATGGCGATCAAGCGCTCGATCGCTTCACAGCAGGAAGAGGGGATCAGCGAGAGCGATCTGCAAACCGCATTCAATTCCGAATTCACCGAGAACGATATCTTCCCACCGTCGGATGTGAGCGAAGATTGGTTCAAGTTGATCGATTACGATCCCGAAAACGTGGTCAAGATCACGCCGGCACGCGCGATTACCAAGGTCCGGGCGTCGGGCGTGGTCTAGTTGCCTAGTCCACTCGACTGGACTAACATGGCTTCATGAAAAACGGCGCGGTAAATATTCACGCGGCGAA
>JALZAX010000021.1 GCA_030948055.1 Verrucomicrobiota bacterium
TCTATCACGCCAAGCCGCACTCGATGGCGTGGTGTTTGGAATGCCATCGGCATCCGGAAAATTTCCTGCGGCCCGAAGATCAGATCACGAATCTGGATTGGAAACCGGAAGACGTGCAGCCAGCCGCGTTCGTGGCGAAGTACGGAAAACCGGCTGAGGCCAACGATGAAGATTGGAGCAAGAAACAGAAACTTACGCAGCGCGAGATTGGTCAGACGCTGAAAGAGAAGTGGAATATTCAGCCGCCGCTGAATTGCCAGGGGTGTCATCGATGAAACGCGTCTTCCAACATCCCGCGGAAGCGGCGACCGGGAAACGCTACTGGCGCAGCGTCGGTCAATTATCCGACACGCCGGAATTTCGCGATTGGCTCGAGCGCGAATTTCCTGCGGGCGCTGCGCAGATGGACGGTGACGAATGGTCGCGGCGCGGGTTTCTGAAAGTGATGGGCGCGTCGATGGCGCTGGCCGGACTTGGCCTAACGAGTTGTCGGCGGCCGGAAGCGCACCTCCTGCCATTTAGTAAGAGCGTCGAGTGGTCCATTCCGGGAAAACCGCTTTACTACGCGACCGCGATGCCGCGTCGAACTGGCGCATTGCCACTGGTAGTCAGCACGGTCGACGGCCGACCGATTAAGATAGAAGGCAATCCGCTCCACCCAGCGAGTGGCGGCGCGACCGATGCGTTTGCGCAAGCTTCGATTCTCGATCTTTACGATCCGGCGCGCTCAACCCGTTTCTTCGAACAGGTGGAGGTGCAGGAACGCGGAAAGAGAGCACGCCGCCGCGAAACCCGCGATCTGGCCGCGTTTGAAAAATATCTCGGCGAACTGAAAACAAAAATCGGCGACGGCGCGGGTCTGGCGTTTCTCGTCGAAGAAGTGCATTCGCCCACGCGTGAGCGTATGCGCGGCGAATTGGAAAAGGCTTTTCCGAAAATGCGCTGGGTCCAATACGACCCGCTCCTGAGTGAGGCGCAGAATTTCGGAACGCAAATCAGTTTCGGTGATAACACGCGACTCGTTCCGCGCTACGATCGCGCCGATGTCGTCCTCTCGTTAGGCGCAGATTTTCTCGATTGCGGCGAAGGCGATGTCGCCGGTTCGCGCGCCTTCGCGTCGCGCCGTCGCGTCACCAGTTCGAAAGACGCGATGAACCGTCTCTACGTCGTGGAGAATCGCTACACGCTGACCGGTGCCATGGCCGATCATCGGCTGCGCGTGCCCGCGAGTCAGATCCCCGCTTTCACGCACGCGCTAGCAACGAAGATTGCGCAGCAGACGCAAAGCGCTGATCTCGGTTCGGTCATTGCCACGCTCCAGGCGCAACCCGGCGCGATGAAGTTCGACGAACAATGGCTGACGGAATGCGCGAACGATCTGATCGCGAAGAGCGGCTCGAGCCTGGTCGTGGCCGGCGCGCAGCAACCTGTCGTAGTGCAGCTGATGGTTTATGGCATCAACGCCGCGCTGAAAAATGTGGGCGCGACAGTACTCGTTAGGCAATTCGCGCGGAATCCGAAAACGCAAAGCATTCTGCAATTGGCCGCCGACATCGCGAGTGGCCGCATCAAGCAGCTTTTCATTTTCGACGGCGACCCCGTTTACAACGCGCCGCGGGCCTTGACGCCAGATCCGGTGAGCAAGCAATCGTTAGACTGGAGCGATTTGCAAAAGCGCGTGCCGGATGTGGTTCGGCTCGGTTTTTACGAAGACGCGACTTCCGCCATCAGCAAATGGCATGTGCCGATGGCGCATTATCTCGAATCGTGGGGAGACGCGCTCACTTCGGAAGGAAGTTACCTCGCGGTGCAGCCGATGATTCTGCCGCTCTACGGCGGACTTTCGGAAATTGAATTGCTCAACCACTTGTTAGGCGGTGCGAAGGTCGAAGGGCCGGAATTAGTGCAGGAAACTTTTCGCGCCTCCAATCCACCGGGAGATTTCGACACCGCCTGGTCGCAACTGCTGCGCGATGGTTTTGCCTCGCACGTAAGACTGGAAGACAAACCGCCGAAGTTTAACTCGAACGCCGCCGGTGGTGTGGCGCACACGCTTTGGACGGCGCCGCCCGCGCCCACTCCGGATTCGCCGGAGATCGTGCTCACGCGTAGTTATTCGATCGACGACGGCCGCTATATTAATAATGGCTGGTTGCAGGAAATGCCGGACCCGGTCACAAAGTTGACCTGGGACAATGCAGCGCTCGTTAGTCCGAATTACGCCAAACATCTCGGCGTCGATACGGGCGACATGATTGAGGTCGCCGTCACGGAAACGAGCAAGGATGCGAGCGGAAAAGAAATTCAACGCACGCTGCAAATCGCCACGCTCATTTCGCCCGGGCACGCGGAAAATTCGATCAGCATCGCGCTCGGTTATGGACGGAAAATGACCGGCCCGGTCGGCGAAGAGAGTGGGTTCAACGGTTATTTCCTGCGCACGAGCAGCAATCCGCATTTCATCGCGGCCGACGATAAGACGGTGAAAAGCGTGAAGGTGAAAAAAATCACGGGCGCGTTCGCGTTGGCGGTCACGCAGGACCATTGGAGCATCGAAGGCCGCGGCCTGGTACGGGAAGCGACGCTCGAACATTATCGCGGTGACGAAGAGTTCGTGAAAAAAATCGCGGGCGACGAAGAACTTCCCGCGCGTTTGCCGACGATCTACTCGCATCCGCCGATGACGTATCCGAGCCAGTGGGGCATGACGGTGGATCTGAATGTCTGCACCGGTTGCAGCGCCTGTGTCATTGCCTGCCAGAGCGAAAACAATATTCCGATCGTCGGCAAACTTCAGGTCACGCACGGACGGGCGATGCATTGGATGCGTATCGATCGCTATTTTGCGGACGAGAAATATTTCAATCAGGATCGCGGTGGCATTCCGGAAGAACCGGAGATGGTGCATCAACCGATGATGTGTCAGCACTGCGAGAACGCGCCGTGCGAAACGGTCTGCCCGGTGAACGCGACCGTGCACAGCGAAGACGGTCTCAACGTCATGGCTTACAACCGCTGCATCGGCACACGGTATTGCGCGAATAATTGTCCGTTCAAAGTGCGGCGTTTTAATTTCTTCGATTACAACCAGCGCCCGATCGGGAAGGAAAAAATCGCGGGTGGAATCAGTGTTTACCGAGAATATCTCGGGCCGTTAACGACGAAGGGCGCGCCCGATTCGGTGAAACTGCAAAAAAATCCGAACGTCACCGTGCGCATGCGCGGCGTGATGGAGAAATGCACCTTCTGCGTGCAGCGCATTGAGGAAGCGAAGATCGCCGCGCTCGTGCACGCCGGCGCATCGGATAACAAACTGATTCCGACGGATTCGTTTACCAGCGCGTGCGCGCAGGCTTGCCCGACGGAAGCGATTGTTTTTGGCGATATCAAAGATCCGGAGAGCCGCGTTTCGAAAACGAAAGCAGAGAACCGAAATTATCGGCTGCTCGAATATTTGAATGTGAACACGCGCACCAGTTATCTCGCGCGCATCCGCAATCCGAATCCAAAAATGCCGGATGCGGCAAATATCGGCGTCGCCAGCCCGACGGAGGAGAAAGCGTGAAGATGCGCCCGAAAAATTTGGACAGGATTAACAGGATGGTATTTTCTGCATCCTGCAAAATCCTGTTAATCCTGTCTGAAAATTGTCGATTTAAATGAACGGCGCCACCACAGCACCTGATGTGATTCGCGGCGAAGCATCGGCTTCGGTCGAGCGTCCGCTCGCGCGCGTTCCTCTAGTACTTAATAAGCGCAGTTTTAGTTGGATCACGGAACGCATCGCGGGTGTAAACGAAGGCACGACGCCGCGCTGGTGGTGGGTTTGTTTTGCCGCGACTTCCCTTCTGGCCGGCATCGGTTTGTTTTGTCTCGGCTACCAAATTTCCACCGGCGTCGGTGTCTGGGGATTGAATCACCCAGTCGGCTGGGCCTGGGACATTACCAACTTCGTTTTCTGGATCGGTATCGGTCACGCCGGCACTTTGATTTCGGCGATTCTATTTTTGCTGCGACAAAAATGGCGCACTTCAATCAACCGTTCCGCGGAAGCGATGACGTTGTTCGCGGTTATTTGCGCCGCGATTTTTCCGGGGGTGCACGTCGGTCGCGTTTGGATGGCGTGGTATCTGGCGCCGTTGCCGAACAACTACGGCATCTGGCCGAACTTCCGCAGCCCGTTGTTGTGGGACGTCTTCGCGGTCTCGACTTACTTTTCGGTTTCCGTGCTCTTTTGGTACACCGGATTAATTCCCGATCTCGCGACCTTGCGCGATCGTGCGACCTCGAAGATCAAAAAATTCCTCTACGGAATTTTCGCGGTCGGCTGGCGCGGTTCGAATCGCAACTGGCGCCATTATGAAATGGCTTACCTCCTCCTGGCCGGTCTTTCCACGCCGCTCGTCTTGTCGGTGCATAGCGTAGTGTCGTTCGACTTCGCCACCTCGGTCATCCCGACCTGGCACACGACAATTTTCCCGCCCTATTTCGTCGCCGGCGCCATCTTCGGCGGTTTCGCCATGGTGCTGACGCTACTCGTTCCGGCGCGGGCCATTTTCAAACTACACGACATCATCACCCCGCAACACGTGGACAAAATGGCCAAAATCATTTTGTTGACCGGCTCGATCGTCAGCTACGCCTACGCGATGGAATTTTTCGTGGCCTGGTATTCCGGCAACATCTTCGAAAAATACGCCTTCTATAATAGAGTGCTCGGTCCCTACTGGTGGTACTGGTGGGTCGGAATGTTCTTCTGCAATTTCCTTTCGCCGCAGTTGTTTTGGTTCAAGAAATTCCGCTTCAACATCTACGTCGTTTACTTCGTCTGCATGTGCGTCAACGCCGGCATGTGGTTCGAGCGCTTCATCATCATCGTCGGCGGATTGCATCGCGATTTTATCCCGTCGTCCTGGGGAATGTTTTACCCGACCTGGGTCGATATCTGGACCTTCGCCGGCACCTTTGGAATTTTTCTTTCGCTCTTTTTGTTATTCATCCGCTGGCTGCCGATGATCGCGATGTCGGAAGTGAAAATTGTTTTGCCGGAAGCTGATCCGCATCATCACGCCACGCCCCAGGAACATCACCCAGTCGCCGCCGGCGGAATGGAGCGCACCTGATGAGAACTCCATCGGGAAATAAAGTTTACGGAATTGGCGCGGAGTATCCGAGCGCCGCTGCGCTCTACGATGCGGCGCAGGTCGTGCGCGATGCCGGTTTCAAACGTTGGGATGTTTATTCGCCATTTCCAATTCACGGAATGGATGACGCGATGGGTCTTGGAAAATCGTGGTTGAGCGCAGCGGTTCTGGCCGGCGGCATCACCGGATTGCTCACGGCCGCAATTTTAACTTTCGGGCCGTCGTGGATCATCTATCCGCTGGTCGTTCATGGCAAACCGCACGACTGGCGCACGGTACCGGCATTTTTCCCGATCATGTTTGAGCTGACGGTCCTGTTCTCCGCCTTCACCGCGTTTCTTGCGATGCTGATCATGAACGGATTGCCGCGCTGGTATCATCCGATTTTCAACTGGAAGCGATTCGAGCGCGCGACGAACGACGGGTTTTTCCTGGTGATCGAAGCGCGCGATCCGCGTTTCACCGAAACGGAAGCGTTGCAGTTGCTCGAACAAAGCGGCGGACAGCACATCACGGTGGTGCACGAAGACTGATGAAAAGCTCCAAGTTCCAAGCACCAAGCTCCAAAGAAGCTCCAAACACCAAGCTCCAAACAGGCGCGCTGGATCGTTTGGTGTTTGGAGCTTGGTGTTTCTCTAAAGCTTGGAATTTGGAGCTTGGAGCTTTTTCCTAACGAATCATGCTGCGCGCATTTTTTCTCATCTTCTTCCTCGTCGCGATCGCGATGGTGTCGTTCCTCGGATTTCGCGGACAAAGAAGCAGCGGTTCACCGATCGAACTTTTTCCCGACATGGTGCGGCAGATGAAAGTGCGCGCGCAGGCGCCGTCCGGATTTTTCGCGGATGGTCGCGGTATTCGCACACCGGTCGCGGGCACGGTGCCGATCGGCTACGAAATGCCGAAGCCGACGGCGCAAGCAAGTCCGGGCACAGCGCCGCTGCCGACTGGTTCTGAAATGCAGCACACCGTCGCGTTTAGTGAAGGGACCGATTACATCAGCACCGGCAAGATGGGGACGAATTACGGAACTGGAATTCCGTTGCCGGTGACGAAGGAGTTGATGGCGCGCGGCGAACAGCGTTTCAACATCAACTGCGCGGTTTGTCACGGCGCGGCCGCGGCGGGCAACGGCATCACGAAACAATTTGGTCTCGCGACCGTGGTCACTTTGCAGGACGAGCGCATTCGCAATATGGCGGATGGTGAAATTTTCAACACCATCACGCACGGCAAAAACACCATGCTGGCCTACGGTCCTAACGTCACGGTGAACGATCGCTGGGCGATCATCTGTTATTTGCGCGCCTTGCAGCGGAGCCAGAACGCGACCGCGAATGATGTGCCGGCTTCGGCGTCCGCGGAACTGGAGAAAGCACCATGAGCGAACGCGCACACGTTGTTCCAACTCCGGAAGGCGAGTACTTCGAGAAGAACCGCTTCGCCGGTCTTTCGACGATGGTGGCCGTGGTCGCCGTCATCGGTCTCGGTTTGAGTCTGCTGGGCGCATTTTGGCGGCCGCAGCAATTCGCGTTTTCCTGGCTCTTCGCCTTCACTTATTTTTTCACGCTCACGGCCGGCTGTTTTTTCTGGATCATCGTGCATCACGCGGTCGATGCGGAATGGTCGGTCGTCGTTAGGCGGCAATGGGAAAATGTCGCGGCGCTTTTTCCGCTCTTCGCCATTCTCTTCATTCCGATTCTGCTCGAGCGCCATCATCTCTTCGCCTGGATGAATATTCCGAAGGGCGAAGATCCCGTGCTCGATTCGAAACGGCTTTATTTGAATTTCAATTTCTGGGTCGTGCGCACCGTTTTCTATTTCCTGTACTTCTCGTTAGCCGCGTTCGCGTTTCGAAAATATTCCATCGCGCAGGATCGCGACGGCAATCCGGCCAACACCTTGAAGATGCGCCGGCTCTCGTTTGTTTTCCTGCCGCTCTTCGGACTTTGCCTGACTTTCGGCGCCTACGATTGGCTGGCCGGTTTGAACTACAAATGGTTCTCGACCATGTGGGGCGTTTACATTTTCGCGGGCGCGGCTGGCAGTTCCATGTCGCTCACGGTCCTGATCGCCGCCGCCTTGCAGAAAGCCGGTTACCTCAAGGAAACAGTCACGATCGAGCATTACCACATCATGGGTAAGTGGATGTTGGCCTTCTCGGTTTTCTGGGCCTACATCGGTTTCAGTCAATACATGCTGATCTGGTACGCAAATATTCCAGAGGAAACTTCCTACTTCATTTTGCGCAACACCGAGTCGTGGAATTTCATGAGCACTTTCCTGATGGTCTTCCGCTTCTGGGTGCCGTTCGGTGTGCTGTTGCTGCGCGCAACCAAAACGCATGTGAAATGGCTCTGCATCGTCGCGGGCTGGATCGTCTTCATGCAGATGGTCGACATGTATGTCGTGGTCATGCCGGAATTGCATCGGACGGGTCTGCATCCGCACATTCTGGATTTGGTCACGCTCATCGGAATCGGCGCGACCGTTGTTTTTGTTTTTCTGCGGGTGATCAACAAGAGCTCGCTCTTCCCGGTGCGTGATCCGCGCGTCATCGAATCGCTCCGCATCGTCAACTGATGACCACGAACGAAACAGAAATCAGCTTCGAGCAACCGCGCTCCGGATTTGGTGCGTGGCTTGGAATCGTGCTGCTCTTTTTTGTCTTCGCGCTGTTTGTGTGGGCGGTCTTCGGAATGATGCCGCACGGCAACGACTACGAACAAAAACGCGCCGAGGCGCGGATGGAGAAACTGAAAACGGTTCGCGGAGAAGCGGACAAAGCGCTGGTCGGTTATGGTTGGGTCGATAAGAGCAAAGGTGTCGTTAGGCTACCGATCGAACGCGCGATGGAAGTCGCTCTCGCGGATTTGGCGAATAAGAAACCAGCCGTTGCTTATCCGATTCCGCCGGAAGTCCCCGCCGAATCGGCCACCGCGCCCACCGCGCCGGCGCCGGCAGCAACAACGGCTTCGCCTTCACCGGCTGGTTCGCTGCCGAAAGCGACAGCGATCACCGGAAAAGATTCTGAGAATCGTGGCCAGCCCGCAGGTACTGCGAATCCACCGAATGCCGCGCCCGGTTCGCAACCTGGCGCATCCGCCACTCCCGCCGCTTCACCTCCCGCGCCCTCGAGTCAGGCGCGACCGAATCCCGCGGCGCCGACGGTAACTCCAGTGCAATCACCGGCTGGAACGCCGATTCCTATTCCAGGAAAAACGCCATGAGTTTCGCTGATTTATTCGCGCGCATGAAACTTTCGCAGAAAGACGCCGAAATTATTTTCGATCGCGATGAGCCAGTCGGAAGAACTACCGATATGGTCATGCCGCGCCGCCGTTGGTTCCGCAAAAAATCGCAGCGCCACATAAGTCATATGAGTCCTATGGGACCTATTCGCCCATGACCCCCACTGAAATTCCATTGAAAGCACCGAACGTCGAAAACGAAGTCACGCGCGGCGACGTCGAGCAGGTTGAGCGCGCGTTGATCGACGCTTCGACGCGCGTGCCGGTTTTGATGTTCTATACCTCGGCCATTCTTTGGCTCCTGGCCGGCACGGTGCTGGCCATGCTGACCTCATTCAAGATGCACATGCCTGACTTGTTAGGCGGCGTGAGCTTTTTGACTTGGGGTCGACTGCGTCCCGCACACATGAACGCGATGGTTTATGGCTGGGCGGTGAATGTGGGAATCGGCACCGCCATCTGGTTAATGGCGCGATTGTGTCGGACGACGTTGCGTCATCCGTTGTTGCTCGTAGCGGGAGCGGCGTTTTGGAATCTCGGCGTGACCATTGGCATCATCGCCATTTTCGCGGGCGACAGCACCGGCCATCAATGGCTCGAATTTCCGCCGTATGCCGCGGTCATTCTTTTCGTCGCCTACTCGTTGGTCGTTTCGTGGGCCATCCTGATGTTTCGCTTCCGCCGGAGCGGTCATATTTACATCACGCAATGGTATTTGCTGGCGGCATTTCTCTGGTTCCCGTGGCTCTACGGCGCAACGCAGATCATGCTTTTTGTCGTGCCGGTGCAAGGCGTGATGCAAGCCGCTGTGACTTGGTGGTTCGCGAACAATCTCATGTTCCTGTTCTTCGGCTCGATCGCGTTGGGCACGGCGTATTACATGATCCCGAAAGTCATCGGACGTCCGGTCTACAGTTATCATCTGGCGGCGATCGGTTTTTGGACCTACGCGCTTTTCGCGAGTTGGACAGGAATGCAGCGAATGATCGATGGACCATTCCCAGCCTGGATGATCACCGCCAGTATCGCGGCATTAATTCTCGCCATCATTCCAGTCGCGACTGTCGGTTTGAATCACCACAGGACCATGCAGGGATATTTCCCGCTCATGCGTTACAGCCCGACGCTGCGTTTCACCGTTTTCGGCGCAATCGCGTACACCGTTTTCAGTTTGTTCGGCATCTTGATTTCACTGCGCTCGATGGCGCGCTACGTCCACTTCACGCAAGCGAGCATCGCTTACTCGCATCTCGGCCTTTACGGCTTCTACACCATGATCATGTTCGGCTCGATGTACTACATTGTGCCCCGCCTCGTCGGGCGCGAGTGGCGCTACGCTTCGCTGATTAAATTGCATTTCTGGAGCGCAGCTTACGGCGTGATGTTGATGGTGATGATGCTTTTTGTCGGCGGCATCGTGCAGGGACGCGACATGGACAACACCGCGCTCTCCTTTACTGAAAGCACGCAATCGATTCTGCCGTATCTGCGTGGCCGAAGCATTTCCGGTATTCTAATGACGGTGGCGCATTTCGTTTTCGCGTTTCATTTCGGTCTGATGCTGCTCGGCCTCGGACGCACCGCGACATTGCCGACATTCCTGAACCCGAAAGAAGAAGATTTGGTCCCGCACTAAATGAAAGGCGTTCTTCCATTATTTCTCGGCATTTTCGGAACGTTCGCGTTTTCGTGGATCGGTCTAACGATGGTCCCGAATGCGCAGATTGGTCATCTCGATTCGCAGGTAAATAAGGACGACGAGAACGATATTTATCCGATGCCGAAATCGGGCATGGCCGAACGCGGCCGCAAAATCTACATGGCGAACGGATGCGTTTATTGTCACACGCAACAAGTGCGGCCGGAGTACGGCGGCACCGATATCGAACGCAAATGGGGCGATCGTCGCAGCGCACCGCGCGATTATATTTTCGAGCGAACGGCCTTGTTAGGCAAAATGCGCATGGGTCCCGATCTCGCGAATATCGGCAAACGCGCGCCGCAGGAAGAAGCAAGTCCATCAGCTTCGCCGGCTGCGTCGCCAGCTGCTTCCGCGCCGACAACCGCAGCGGCCTCGCCTGCACCTTCGGTGGCACCTGTCGCATCTGCGTCACCAGCAGCGGCGGTGAACGCCCAAACAACAGAAGGTTCCGCCGGCCCGATCGTCACTTCGATAAACGGGGTGCCAATACTTTATTCGACCGCATGGCATCATCGACATCTCTACGCGCCGCGCACCATCACGCAGGAATCGACCATGCCGGCCTATCGCTTCCTTTATGAAAAGCGACGGATCAGCGGCGAAGCTGCGGCCGACGCGGTCATTCTTCCCGCGGCCGACGCGCCGCCGGAAGGTTGGGAAATTGTTCCGACTTACGATGCGAAATGTTTGGTCGCATATTTGATGTCACTTGATCAATCGCACCCATTGGCAGAAGTAAAATCGAACGCGCCGGCGGTAGCACCCGCAGCTGCCGCCGCGCCCGCTCAGCCCGCGAAATGAACGAGAAGATTCCAACGCCCGATCGCCAGCCGCGCCAGGGGATGGATTACGGCGAGACGGAAGATGTGCAGCAAGTGCACGCGGCGATTCAGCGCGAGAAACGCGAACCGCGTGCCGGGAGCGAACCACTCTCGATTTGGTTGATCGCAGTTTATGGTCTCGCGGTTTTTTGCGGCGGCGCGTATCTCGGCCGCTATTCGGGAAGTTTTAGCGGCGATGGTTTAGACATTGGGAATGCGCCGACCGCCAGGAAAGCGGCCGGTGGTGCACAAGGCGCAGGACAGGAAGTGGCCATGACTCCGGTCGATCGCGGCAAAAAAGTTTTCATGGCGAACTGCGCGGTTTGTCATCAGGCGAGCGGTGTCGGATCCGCCAGTCAGGGATATCCCCCGCTGGTCGCTTCGGAATACACCAATGGCGGTTCGCGGCGTAACGCGATGATCCTGCTTAAAGGTCTGCAAGGCCCAGTAACGGTGAAGGGTCAAAAATACGGCAGTGCCGTCATGCAACCTTGGGAAAGTCTGGGTGATCAAAAAGTGGCCGACGTTCTCACCTACGTCCGCCAGGAATGGGGCAACACGGGGGGCCCGGTGACGAAAGAACAAATCACTGCGCTGCGAAAAGGATTGGCCGGTCATCCGGCATCCTTTACCGAGCCCGATCTCCTGGCGGTTCCTGACGACAATCTACCCGGCGGCGAAGCGGCTCCCGCAGGCGGTGCTCCGCCGCAACCAAAGAGTTAGTCGCGCGCGTTTAGCCAGTGACGGGCTCGCGCCGGTTAGCATGATTCGCCACAAAGATCTCAACGACCCCAAAGTGCGGGAGGTGATCGTGATCGGCGGCGGCATTGCCGGATTGTCGGCTGCGATTTACCTCGGGCGCGCGCAACGCGACACACTCGTAATCGATTCCGGTCATTCCATGGCGAAATGGGAACCGACCGTGGAAAATTATCTCGGTTTTCCTAAGGGCGTCGGCGGAGAAGACCTGCTAAGGAACGGAGAGAAACAGGCACGACGTTACGAAGCAGAATTCGTAAGCGACAAAATCGCGAAAGTGCGGCGGAACAAAAACGGTTTCGTTTTGAAAGGCAAACGCCGCACCTATCGCGCGCGCCGTCTTCTCCTCGCCACCGGCATTTTTCATCTACCGCCGAAAATTCCTGACGTGAAGGAATGCCTCGGGCACAGCATGTTTTTTTGCAAGGACTGCGACGGCCTGCGCGTGCGTCGCAAACGCATCGCCATCTGCGGTGCTAACGACGAGGCGGTCGAATACGCGCTCGGAATGTTGTTTTATTCCGCCTGCGTCATCATCGCCACGAACGGCGAAAAACCGCGCTGGAGTAAACGGCACGCGAGTTGGCTGAAGGAATATGAAATTCCAATTCATCGCGGGCGGATCACTGACGTGAAACATAAGAAGCGAAAAATTCTCGCACTCCATTTCGCCGGCGATTGCCAGGTTAAGATCGATTATATTTTCACGACCCGCGGAGATGTTTTTCACACCGAGTTAGCCGAACAGCTCGGCGCAAAATTGGATGGCGACGGCGAGATCAGAGTCGATCACTGCATGCGCACGAGCGTGCCGGGGCTTTATGCCGCCGGCTGTGTCACGCCGGCAAATTGCCAGATGATCATCGCTGCCGGACAGGGCGCAGCCGCGGCGCAGGCGATCAATCGCGATTTGTTCGAGGAGAGTTTACGCACGCATTCGCTGCGACGCTTGCGCGAGGCGCAATTGCGTCGCGAAAAAACTATCCCCGAAGGCGCGTGATGGCAGTGCGCGTCGCGGTCATCCTTTAAGGAAGTATAATGTTTCCTGCTTTGCTCTTGAAAATTTCGCTCCGACATTCAGGTTGATTTCCGACGCTATGGACGCTTCCACCGATCTGGCCCACGCTCACCCAACCCATCACGATGAGCACGCGCACGATCATCATCATGAGCTTGGTTTTTGGCGAAAATACATTTTCTCTACCGACCACAAGGTCATCGGCATTCAGTACGGAATCAGCGGCCTGATTTTTCTCTTCTTCGGCTTCAGCCTCATGATGCTGATGCGGTGGCAGCTGGCTTTTCCCGGTAAGGCGTTGCCTTTTCTCGGGCCGATCATCGGGAACATTTTCGGCGCGGGCAGCATGCCGGACGGAAAGATGGCGCCGGATTTTTACAACTCGTTAGGCGCGATGCACGGCACGATCATGATTTTCCTTGGCATTGTGCCGGTGGCCTTTGCCGCTTTCGGAAACTTCGTTGTCCCGCTGCAGATCGGCGCGCCCGACATGACTTTTCCGAAGATCAACATGGCGAGCTATCAGGCGTTTTTCTTCGGCGGCATCATTATGCTGATCAGCTTTTTCGTACCGGGCGGCGCGGCCAAGGGCGGATGGACCTCTTATACACCGCTCGCGATTATTTCCGATAAAGGTCCGGGCCACGATGTCTTCTGGAATGGGCAAACGCTTTGGCTGGTTGGATTCATTTTGCTGATCACTTCGTCGCTACTGGGGGCGGTTAATTTCATCACCACCATCATTCAGCTGCGCGCCAAGGGTCTGACTTGGATGAGGCTGCCGTTTTTCGTGTGGACGCAGTTCATCACCGCGTTTCTTTTGCTGCTCGCGTTTCCGCCGCTCGAAGCTGCCATCGTGATGCAGTTAATGGATCGTCTCGCAGCGACGAGCTTTTTCATGCCGAGCGGTCTGGTCGTGAATGGGGCGCCGCTGTCTTTGAGCGGAGGAGGCAGCCCAATTCTGTGGCAGCATTTGTTTTGGTTCCTCGGACATCCGGAAGTTTACGTGCTCATTCTCCCCGGCATGGGCATCGTCGCGGAAATTCTCGCGAACAACACGCGCAAGCCACTTTGGGGTTACAAGTCGTTAGTCTTCGCCGGACTCGTGCTCGGATTTCTCTCTTTCATCGTCTGGGCGCATCACATGTGGCTCACCGGCATGGGCTCGGTCGTCAGTGCATTCTTTCAAACAACCACCGTCATCATTTCAATTCCGTCGGTGATTATCTTGAGCGCGTTTTTCATTTCGCTTTGGGGCGGATCGATTCGTTTTAACACTCCGATGCTTTTTGCGACGGCCTTCCTGCCGATGTTCGGCATCGGCGGCCTCACCGGTATTCCGCTCGCCTTTAATTCCGCCGATCTTTACCTGCACGACACCTACTACGTGATCGCGCATTTCCATTACATCGTCGCACCGGGCACAATCTTTGCCGTTTTCGCAGGCGTTTATTATTGGTTCCCGAAAGCGACTGGACGACGCATGAGCGAGTTTTGGGGGAAGGTCCACTTTTGGCCATCGCTCATATGCATGAACGTGATTTTCCTGCCGATGTTTTTACAGGGGATGCTCAGCATGCATCGCCGCTGGTATGACGGTGGTCAGGGTTGGAATTTGGCCAACGACAAGGTCTGGGGCCTGACGGGATTCCAGTGGAACACGCCGATCTCGATCGCCGCCTGGACGATGGGCCTCGCGCAAATTCCATTCATCATCAATTTCTTCTGGAGCATCAAACGCGGCGAAAAAGTGAACGACAATCCGTGGGAAGCGACCACGCTGGAGTGGGCTGCGCCATCGCCGCCGCCGCACGGAAATTTCGCGAAACCCGTTACGGCCTATCGTGGTCCCTACGAATACAGCCTGCCCGGCCGCGAGAGTGATTTCACCATGCAATGCGAACCGATTAGCGAGAGCGACCGTCGCGCTTACGAAGCCGCCGCTATGCACGCCGGGCATTAACCACTCGTTAGGCGAGATCCATGGAAATTCCTTACGAGACAACAGCGCGGCCGGACACAGGACTTTGGAATGCCAAGATCGGCATCTGGCTCTTCCTCGCTTCCGAAGTCATGCTCTTCGGCGGACTTTTTTCGTCCTACATTTTTCTGCGGCTCGATGCGCTGCCGGGTCATTGGCCACACGGTCTGTTGAATGTGCCGGTCGGAACGATGAACACCGCTATTCTCATCGCCTCATCGGTAACCGTCGTTCTGGCGTGGGCTGCGCTGAAAATGCGGCAGTTTACCCGCTACAAGATTTACATGGGCATCACAATCTTGTGCGGCGTGATCTTCCTTTTCGTGAAGCTCTATTTCGAGTGGCCGGATAAATTCAAACATTTCGGCATCTTCATCCGCGAGGATCGGCTCGAAAAATACGAACAATATCTCGGCAATCGTCACGCGGCCGAAAAAGG
>JALZAX010000022.1:0-14525 GCA_030948055.1 Verrucomicrobiota bacterium
TGCCCAAACCGCGCCAGTGCGAGTAGGGAACGGTCGACTATTCAACTCTAACGCGATACGAACGAAACTCATACGTTTGCCACTCCGCTGTCGCCGCAACGACCGCATAAGCGAGATAACCGTGCTTCTCTCCTCCGCCTGACGCAGTCGAGTTATTTGGGCTTGGCAGAATTCGGCAAAATCTGAGATATCTAGCGCATGCAATCTGGTAGGTTGGCAGAAATAGGCGAAACCGATTCCGCATTACAAGGCGAAACTGTGTCGCCTACTAAAAGTTAGATGCTCACGTTCACCATGAAGCACATTTCGCTTTTGCTTGCCGCCGCACTGCTTCCAGCTTGTGCGACTTCCCCTGTCAAAGTCTCTGAGTCCCGACAGATTCCTCTGGGCCGTCAGCTGTCCGGTTATTCCGCGCTCGCACAGCCGTCACCCGATAAAGCAAAGGTGATCATGATTCGAGATGCGGGCATGCTCGGTGCAGGCGCTCCTGCTCGACTCTCCGTTGATGGCTCGCCGGTCGCTAGACTCTGGTCAGGTGAGCGCGTCCAGTTTTACCTCGCGCCCGGTGACCACATCTTTTCAGTCAGACCCGACCCACAGCTAATGGGGGCGCTTACCGAGACCTCGTTTTCTTTCAGCGCAGGTCGGACATTCTACTTCCGCGTGAGCATCAGTGAGAGCTCCTTTCGGATACAGCCGTCAACGCAGCTCGAATGAACATTTAACCAGGCAATGCGGCCAACCGCGCTGTGACTTACTTTATCTTCGCCATCCACGCTTTGACTGCGTAGCAAGTTGCACCGTGCTCGCGGTCGCAGATCTTGTGTCTCGTTAGGCGTTGAACACGACCTCCACGAATACAGTGGCTCACGAATCACGTCCTGCCATGTCTCCGCTCGTTGAAATAATGGTTGGCGCATGTCTTATCCTTGTGGGCTCCGAGTTCGCAAACGCGCAGTTGGAGACCCAAGATACTCCAGCGCCGCCACCAGCGAAATTGGAGTCGCCGAACAGAGACTATGTTATCGAGATGCGAAACAATGAAGATGCATCGGCCAGCGATGACAACAACCGACAACTGGTAATTACCCGAAACGGTAAGCAGATCGCCTCGCAGAAGACTTTCGGATACCTTAGCGGTGATGCGTTTTGGAATGATAGTGGTACGCTCGTGGCTATTAACAACAGAAGAGGCAACTCAGGCGACTATGTCTGGATATTCTCTTTGCCCGATGGGAAATGCCTTAAGGCGGCAGACAGTGCGCAGTTTCATTTTGTAGAGGAGGCGGCTGACCAGGCGTTCCGGAACTTGGACAAACGCGCAGTCGCCAAGGATTTGGATAAAGAATGGATTTATGCGGGTGAGTGGGTTGGTGACGGCAAGACGCTGCTGATCAATCTTCATCGTCGATACTTCTTTACATTCAAGGAAGCGCAATTTCCTTCATTCGACTTTGATGCACTCGTACGGGTCTCGGGATCGCGATTCGAACTAATATGGGGCGCAGGCAGAAAGACGAAGCGCAGCGATCAGTAGCTCATGTTAAATCAAACCTCGCTACTGGATCTCCTGCAGGCTTCACCAGGCCATGCAAGGTAACTGATTAATTGTCGTTCCAAGAACCCTTGGATGTATCTGAGATGTGGGTGGCCTCTCCCCCGGGTGGCGTATGCAGTTAGTTCGTAGAGGAGGCCGGAGGGGGGCGTGCAGTTACAAGTCTGCCGCGATACAACCGTCTCAAAGATCGTTGCAACTAGTTGCAATATCGTAAGAGTCTAACCCTTGTAGCTATGTGTGAAGGCATCCCGTCCGGCAGAATCGTTAGGCCAATGCTAGCTTAATGCGTTGGACGGTTGAAACTCCCCTACCTGTAATCTTTGCGGTGTTTCTAATCGATTGCCCAGAGCGGAGATGACGAAGGATGTCTTTGTGCTTTTGAAGGAGGGCTCCACGCGGCAGCGTTGTTCCTCTAGGCCGTCCCAGAGTCTTTCCCCGCCGCCTAGCTTCCCTTAGGCCAGATTTGATTCGGTCGCGCAAAACCTCAACTTCGCTGCGCGCCATTTCCGCTAGGAGCGCGAGCATGATTCCCGCCGCTGGATTACGTTTCCCAGTCGGCAACAGCGTTTCTATAGCTTGCGCATGCCAGTAAAGCGATACGCCGCATTCCTCTAAAGTTTCAACGAACCGATGAGCTACGCTGTTCTTTCGAGCAAGACGAGAGATTTCATGAACCAAAACCTTCTTGATTTTCTTGTTCCGTGCGAGGTCTTCGATGTGCCGCAAAACATGACGGTCATCATCAACAGCGCGGCCTGAGATTGTTTCGCGGCAAACCTCCGCTACTTCGTAACCTTTGCTGTCGGCGTAAGCCTGCAATTCGGAAATCTGCCGTTGGGTTTCCTGCTTCACCGTTGAGACCCGGACTAAAATCACTACGTGCGTTCGTTGTTTTTCCATGCGTAACAAAACTGCCACCCTGTATTCAAATAATCAAGTGATTTCTTAAATACAGTGTTGCGGGTGCCGGTTAATTTCTACAACGAGGACAATCCCTCTTGCGAACTGACTGACGATTAATTGAACACGCTTCCGACGTGCAACTGGTTGCAATCACACGCGGGAACGGTCAATAATCTCCCAACAAAGTGTGCGGATGCGGCGAAGAGAAATCGGAAGATTGTCTCGGGAGGTTTGAGATTCACGAAACGTTAATTTAGCGTGGTTTGATCCATTCGGTGAAGGCAAAGCCCACAGCGCAAGAATTCTCTGAGATTGTTGTGATCGGTGCAGTTTTGATTTGGGGCCTTTTCCATTTGAGGAAGCGGACTATTGCTAAGACAATGCCGCAACTCTTCCGCATTGAATTCGCACAATCAGACTTCCTGAAGCTCCCGGAACAAGAGCGAGTATTTTGCGTCTCGCTCGCTCAGGTCGCGGACGACTTACGCCACATATCCTACCTCTGTGTCACCGCCGAACGGGGCGTTGGCTCAACCGATGCCGACGAAAGAAAGCTCGCCGTTCACCAGTTGATGTTCGGGGTTCGGTTGATCTATAGCGTCCTGTATGAAGGATGGCAGGTCATCGACAAGGGATGGAATGGCCAAATGTTGGGTAGGACGTGGGATTCTCGGTTGAGCGACGAGGCGCGATCTAGTTTGGCTTACCTCGGAAGGTATATGGCGAGAGACAATTTATGCCGAACGGTTCGCGACAACTTCGGATTCCACTACTTACCAGAGCCGCTGCGGGAGGTGGTGAATGCTGCGTCGAATCACCCAAGGGAAATAATCTCTGGTCGGCACAGTGCAAACGTCTTCTACCCGTTCGCAGAGGAAATGCGATCTCTCGCAATTGTGCAAGCGACCCTTCCTAAGGACGCGCCGAGACTTTCCGCCGACACTACGTCTAAAGAGTATCTGCGAGATGCGGTCATTAAGCTTTACGAGAGCTATCGGCCCGTGCTTGAAAAGTTCGAAGCGTTTGCGAACTGCGTTCTCATCGAGGTTATCAAGTCACTGCCGTATGCAACCCGATCCTTTATCCCGCCGAAGGTGACGAAGTTCGCAGAGATGCGGCCTGTGCTCTTCGTTGAAGAACCTGGTGATTAACTTGCGCACTTCAAACCTAACCACGAAGCGTCGCAAACCCGGGCAGGAAGAAAAACCCACGCCTCTCAACGCTTAAGCGATTGGCGGACGGCTACGAATTGAAGTTTGGCAGCTTCTTTCGCCGCATTTCGAAGTGACGCGCACCCGTCTTGCCAAACAACGCTTTCGCGCACGGGAATAAAAGGCGAGGTGCACGCTTCGGCTTCACTTCTCGAAAGAGTGGCGCATCATTAGGCAATGAAATCCCGCGGCGGTGATCCGCGGACTGAAATCCTTTGCAATCAGTTGCACCAATCACCTCTTGTATAGGTGATCGAGTTTTAAGCCGGGATACTGCACTTTGGAAATCTCCTCGTGCAGTCGCCGCAGACTTATCGGTTTACCGTAGAGCTTCTCCGCGCTTCGGCCCCGCGGATGCCATCCACCCAACGCCTCACGGTGCTCCAGCAAAACATCAGCCTCCCTCAAGGCACTCACAAACATATGGCGAAAGGAATGAAACGTAGCATGACACTCCTCTCCGAGCGTTTTCTTAACAAATCGCCCGAACCACTTTCCAAACGGATCACTAACGTAGCCGCGCTTCCCTCGGGTAAGCTCAGGAAATAGGCGGCGGTTTTTGAAATCACCGCGCCGCTGATTCACGAACTCGGCGAATCCAATGCGAAGAAGTTCGCGATGCACAGGGACTTTGCGCTTGCTTCCGATATTCTTGGTTCTCTTTTCGTCCTCGGTGTTATCTTCTGTGCGGCGTCGGATGAAAAAGTAAAGTAGACCGTCTTCCTCTTTAATATCCTCGGTGTTGAGCTGAGTTACTTCGTTGCTGCGGAATCCGTGGAACAATCCGATTAGTGGCGACCAGAATCTGCCCTTACGCGGGCGCTGATCGCCCTTGCGGTTATATCCCCGCTGATCGTCAACACATCCTGCGTATAACGGGGCATCAAATAACTCCTTGAGTTGAGGGACGCTGAAAACAACCTTCTCCTTCTCCTCTTCCTCAAATTCGAACAACTCTCGGATGTTGCGACCCTTTAATGGGTTTTCACGGAGGATGCTCTCATCCACTCCCCAGCGGAATAACGCAAAGAGATTGCGATAGTAGTTCTTCAACGACTTAGGAGCCAGTCTTCGGATGTCTCCGCGCCTGTCGGCCTCAGCTATGGCATCGACCAAAGAAAAGCCCGGATAGCGTTTCTTAGCGTTGGAGGGCATCCGGCGCAGAAGTCCCACGGCCTCTCGAATCTCCTCTCGGGTGAAATGGTCAGCCGGCTTGGAATTGCCAAAGAGGTCACGGAGAAGATTCTTTGGAGTTTCGTAGGTGCTCTGGGTCTTTAGCGATCGCCGAGCCTCGATTAACCATTGTTGGTGACGATCCAGCAGTTCACCGAGGCTAACCGGCTTCGCGGGTGGGAGTGTGTAAGCAGAAACATCTTTGAAATAAGCGTCACTTGCGGCGGTGTGTTTATTGTCAATCCGTTCAAGCGTCCGCTGTTTGTTTTCCACCAACGCCCGGCGAAACAATTCTCGAAGGGATAAAAAGGTTTCGCTGTCCTCTGGTAGGCTGAGGTTTTCCTGCGCAAGAAACTGGCGAAGCGCCCACGCACCATCGTCACTTTCGATTCCAAAGCGGCCTTCGCTGCTACCGCCTGAAAGAGCCACCACGTCCACTCCTAAATCGCTGACGATCTCATTGATTTGGTTTGGTTCTAACTTGCGAGCCTCTTCCGTTCGCCATCTTTCCGATTCCTCTTCCAGTTGGATGAACCATCTGAAAGCCAAGTCACGTTGCTCGCTTTTTGATAGTGATGGAATAACCAGCGGGGATTTTGAATCGGGACGCAATTTCGCTCGATGCTGTTTGAAACGCGCTTCCTCTTTTAGACGCTCGAACGTCACGAGTTCCCTCGCTGTCTTCGCATCGGAAGTCTTCAACGATCTTCGGATGAACTCCGTTCCTAGGGACTCCCGAAGGTCGGTTGGAACGCGGAGATTCAAAACATAACGGCCTCCTCTTTTGAGTGTATAGGGGACGTGAGGCATAGAGGCGGATTCCTTTTGTGTGACACATTTGTGTGACACTTTGGGATTCCGGCTCATTGATCCGTAGAGCCTTACCTGATTCCGAACGCCTTACAATGGGGTGGCGGATGGGCGGGGATTCGAACCCCGGGTGCCTTTTACAGCACACACGCTTTCCAGGCGTGCACAATAGACCGCTCTGTCACCCATCCGGAAGGAAAAGCTCCAAATCCCAAACACCAAGCTCCAAAGAAATTCCAAGCTCCAAATCCAAAATGCAATACGCGGATTCCTTTTGGAATTTGAGATTTGGAGCTTTAAAGTTGCAATCGCGCGAAGAGTTCGTCGAGCGGTAGTTGCAGGCCGATGTAGAATTCGCCGAAGTCGGCATAGTCGGCGCTGACCGGATCGAAGCGCATTTGATAAACGATGGCTTTGATCTGGAAAGTGTCGCGCGCGAAAAGCGTCACACCCCACTCGGCGTCGTCGAGGCCGGTCGAGCCGGTGATGAGCTGCTTTACTTTGCCGGCGTATTGCCGGCCGACCGCGCCGTGACCGAGCATCAACTTCCGTCGCTCTTCGAAGGGCAACGAATACCAGTTGCGCGTTTCGCCGCGGCGTTTGCTCATGTTGTAAAAACAAACGACCGGCCAGTCGGGCAACGTCGGATAAACGCGCTCGTGCCGGTAGTGTTTCATGCGCTCTTCGAAGGCAGCCATCGATTTTTCAAATTCGTCCGAACCGCGTTCGATCTTCTGTTCGCGCTCAAGAATGGCGGAATACTCCTCGGCGCTCGTGCGGTATTCGCTCTCTTCCGTTAACGAGAGATAACTGTAAACGGGCGTGAGCACGTCCGCGCCTAACGAGAGGTTGATTTGTTTCTCTATGCAATTGGCCTGATGCAGATCCGGCGTGATCAACATGAAAGCGAGATCGGCCTTCGGCGTAACGACGCTGAGCGTGAGCAATTGCGTGCTCTCCAGCGCCCGCACTTCCTGCACGAGCGAGGCCAGTCGCGTCTTCGCGTCTCGCTGTTCCTCCGCGCTCAGCAATTGCCATTGGCCGAATTCGACGCGGTAGAACAAATGCAGGCAATGCCAGCCCTGTTCGGGAATAAGCGCTTCGGTTTCTTTATCGGCCACAGCGTTGAAGTTTCGGCGCGCGGTGTGAGGGGTCAAGGTTGGGCATTAACGAACTTGCGGTATGAGGTTCTCGCTCGTTAGTTGGCGCCCGTTCAAATCCAATCCTGCAAAACCTTATGAGAAATTTCCTTCGTGTTCTGATCTGTTTCGCCCTTGCTCTTTTCGCTCTCGCGAAAGTTGGCACGACGAAAGAATCCCCCGCACCAGCCAGATCGGCACAAAAACCTTCCGAGGAGAAGAAGGCCACCGGTAAGAAAGCGGACGCAAAAACTTTGCTAGCCGCGGCGAAGAAGGCGCTTGCAGCCACAATCAAAACTGCGCGCGCCGACCAAGGACTCGACCCGAAGACTCCGAAGAACAAGCCGTTCTGGAAATCGTTGCAGATGATCGCGAAGAATCTGGACACGGCGGAGAAAGGATTGGCGGCAAAGTCTAACGACTTCTTCAAGGGCATCGCCGACGCGCGCGAAGCCGAGGCGCAAATGAAAGTCGATTGGCAACTGACCGATTCGAAGAACAAAAACGTGGTCGAGAACGGTAAAAAGCTTGGTCACGCGATCGCGCTTTTGCGCACGAATTTTTCGAAAGACGCGGCGCGCAAGAAAAAAGGCGGCGATCTGACGGCGAAGGAAAAGGCGGCTTTCGAAAAAATCAAAGCGGGCCAGAAAGAGCTGCTCGCGAAGATTAAGAAACTGCGCAAGGAAGCGAAGAAGGACAAGGCGCTGGAAAAAGGGCTGCGCAAAATGGAGCGGCAGGCTCGTCACATCCTGAAGGAACCGGCCACGGTCGATGCTTACATTTCCACCCTTTACCTGCTCGACACGCAAGCGGGATTGGTGCGCGGTTATGAATACTACGTCGATAAACCGTGGCGTGCTGATTATCTCACGCTCGTAAATTTAGAGACCAGCTACGACACGCTCTACGTCGAATGGGAAACGAGCGCCGAGTATGAATGGACCGCAGTCGACACGAGTGTCGATATTTACGAAAACGAGGAGATCGAGGTCACGGAATCTGTTTCTACTGAGGAAACGAGCAGCGAAGAATCTTACGTTGAATCCGCTTCCTTCGACATGTCTGAAACGGAGGAGGAAGAAGTCGCGGAAGCTGAAGACACCGACGCGGAAGTCGATGCCGACGACGAAGCCGATGAAGACAGCATGGACGATGATTCGGATGATGAAGGGGAAGACATGAGCGACGACGATAGCGGAGACGACGACGACGGCGGCGGCGATGACGACGGTGGAGATGATGACGGCGGCGAATGAGTAGCCGCGATAATTTCGCCTAACGAGTCGTAGCTGGCGCGGCGCTGGGGAGATGCTCCATGCAATATTCTTCGCCGTCGCGCGAAACGCGAAACTCGAGGTCGGGGTCAGTCAGCTCGGTGCGGCCACACGTCTTGCAACGATGGAGCGATTCTGTTTCCGGGCGGGTCTGCATTTCGAAACGATTTCGTCGCGTGGAAACTTCCTTGCGATGCCTTATTTGCTGAAAAATTTCCGGGCCGAAGAAGATAAAGAAGTTGGCGAAAGCCGCGATCATTGCTGCTTTTTCCGAAAGCGGACCGCTGACGAAGCCGAGTAGAAGAAAAGCCGCGCCGAGCCAGGCGAGCCATTTGATCTTCATCGGCAGGATGAAGAAAACGTAGATGACTTCGTCCGGATAAAACCAGGCGAAGGCAAAGAAGAGCGAAGCGGCGAGCATGGTGTTGGAAAATTGCGCGCCGAAAAGAAATGCGGCAATGGTCGTGCCGATCATGCCCACGAAGAAATAGACAGTGGTGCGAAATGCGCCCCACGCGCGTTCCAGTCCTTCGCCGACGAACCAAAGAAACCAGAGCGCGAGAACAACCCAGAGTGGTTGCATCGGACCCGGCTGGCCAATGCCGCGCGGAATAAAAATGTAAGTGATAAGCCGCCAGACCTCTCCGTGCCGAATCCGGGCGGGATTCAAATCCAGGATTTGAAAAATATCCGGAGTCAGAAACGTCAGCACATAAACGAGCGCGGTAAAAGCCACGACGATGCGGATCAACCCCGGAATCGCAATGAAACCGATGCGCCGTTCGAGTTTATCCAGGAATGTCACTTTCTAAGGTTCGTAAATGCACGAAGCAATGGTGGTCTAAGACCGCTGTGATGGCTTGCGCGTTCATTGACGTTGAGAAACGCGCCGCCTAGCTTCACGCGCGTGAGCGAGGGCGATTCCAAATCTACTCCTCTTTACGAAGAGCATCGGCGTTTGGGCGCGAAAATCATTCCGTTCGGCGGCTGGCTCATGCCGGTGCAATACACCAGTATTTCCGATGAACATCAGGCGGTGCGGAACAACGTTGGCGTCTTCGATATTTCGCACATGGGTCAACTGGCTGCGTCGGGGGCCAACGCCGCTCGTTGGTTGAATCGGATGCTAACCAACAACATCGACAAGCTCGAAGTTGGCACCGGGCAATATAGTTTTTTGTTGAATGAGCGCGGTGGAATTATCGACGACCTGATTGTTTATCGGACCGGCGATGCGGAATTTTTGCTGGTCGTAAATGCATCGCGCACCGATGAAGATTTCGACTGGTTAAACAAACACATCGCTGACGATATCCGCCTAACGAGCCTGCCGGATCGCGCTGGTCTCGCGGTGCAAGGTCCGAAAGTCGTGCAGCTCTTTCAAAAACTTCTCGGCGCGGAGAAGGCGCTGCCGGCGCGCAACGAAATAAAGGAATTTGATTATGACGGTGGGAAGTTAACCATCGCGCGGACCGGTTACACAGGCGAAGACGGCGTGGAAGTTTTCTTCGCGGCGAAAGACGCGGCGAAAATTTGGAATGACCTGCTAAAGGCGGGCGACTCGTTAGGCATCAAACCTTGTGGGCTCGGCGCGCGCGACACGTTGCGCTTGGAAATGTGTTATCCCCTGAACGGCTCCGATTTAACTCCGGAGCACAATCCAATCGAAGCGGGCCTCGGATTTTTCGTCGATCTGAACAAAGAAGATTTCATCGGCCGCGATGTTTTGAAACAGGTGAAAGAAAAAGGAAGCGCGCGCCGTCTCGTGCCGTTCAAGATGACAGGCAAAGGTCCACCGCCTCGACCACATTATCCGGTGTGGCAGAACGGCGACAAAATCGGTGAAGTAAACAGCGGAACGCTTTCGCCGAGTTTGAATCAGGGCATCGGCATGACTTACGTCCCGACCGCGAGCGCGAAAATCGGCAGCGAGCTTGAGATCGAAATTCGCGGACAGAAATTTCCTGCTGTCATCGAAAAGAAACCACTCTACAAAAAGACATGAGCAACGTTCCCGACGATCTTCGTTACACTGAATCGCACGAATGGGTGCGCGTGGAAGGCGACCGCGCGCGCGTCGGCATCACCGATCACGCCCAAGCCGAGCTGACCGATGTCGTTTATGTCGAGCTCCCGAAAGTCGGAACGCAAGTCGAAGCGCGCGGTCAAATTGCGGTCGTCGAATCAGTGAAAGCGGCGAGCGACATTTATGCGCCGGTGAAAGGTGAAGTGGTGGAAGCGAACGAAGCGCTTTCGAGCAATCCTGCCTTGGTCAATACCGATCCGTTCGGCGAAGGTTGGATCTTCGTTTTGAAAATGGCGAACGCCGACGACGTGAAGCAACTCAAAGACGCAGCTGCTTACAAACAGACAATCGGTTAGTCTCGGTGTGCCATTGTCGCGCCGGGGAGCGCACGCTTGCAGCGTGCTGGTCTCCGCATTCTGCGGAGACGATCTTCATTCGGTGCGGTGAAAATCACTAGCGAGAGTAATCGTTAGGTAAAGTTCGTTTCGGCAGAATGCCGAAACCAGCACGCTGCAAGCGTGCGCTCCCCAGAGTTTGGATCGGTTAACTTTTGGCCGCGCGATAGCCGGCGCCGATCAGATCGGCGGGCGCCTTGAAAAGTTCCGCGACGTAGCAGACGAAGTCTTCGATCCGAATGGGATTCGCGAAAAAGCTGTAACCGCTCAGGATCCCGGCGGAAACGGCGGTTTCCGTGGCAGGATTAACGCCGAGAAAAACAACCGGCGTGTCTTTGAATTCAGGATCAGTCTGCAATTCACGCGCGGCTGCGGTCGCGCGAGGATGATTCATCGCGATATCGAACAAGACCAAATCCGGTTGGAAAAATCGCGCGGTCTTAACCGCACAACGGCAATCGCGTTCTTCCTTGATCAGATATTTGCCGGTCGCTTCGAGCGCGCGCCTAACGAGTGCTGTCACGCGCGGTTCGTAATCTACCAGCAAGATTTTTTTTAAGAAAGTCATCGCGCGCTACGTTGTTTAAGCACCGCGTATGCCATGACCTCAAAGGAGTGAGGTGACCGTATTAATCGCGAGCGCAAGAATGAGCGTGTTGAAGCCAAAGGATAAAATTCCGTGCACGAGGACGAGCCGGCGCAGCGTTTGCGCCGTCACCTGCACATCAGAAACCTGAAAGGTCATGCCGATGACGAAGGAGAAATAGGCGAAGTCGAGATAGTCCGGTTTTTTTTCGCCGGGAAAATCCAAGCCGCCGGCCGGTTGTTTCGAATCCTCCGCGTCGCCGTAAAAGGTGTGGGCGTAATGCAAACCGAAGACGGTGTGCAGAAGCGACCACGACGAGATGACAGCGAGAAGCGTGAGCACGATGTGCAGCGGCTGCGGACTGCCCTTGTCGTTCCGCAAAAGAAAAAGGACCGCCAGCAGCGCGGCGCAAGAAACAACGACAACGAAAACGGAGATGAGTGGGCCGGCCACATCCTGGTTCTGCACTTTCTTGCGAATTTCCTGATGCGGCACGGTGAGAATGCCGACCCACGCGATTAACAACGCCGACAGCGCGAACGCGTCCCAGGTGGCGATCATTTGGGTGGCGAATTGCATTCGCCCGCGCAGGACGAACCAGACAACGACCGCGAGCGAAAGCGAAATGATCAGGCGAAATCTCGCGCTAACATCCGAGATAGTGGCCGCGATGCTCATGCGCCGGCCAGTTAATGGCCATGCTTCATGCGCAGCAAGCGCGATCGTCTGGGGAGCGCGGGCGCCCTCGCCCGCTCTTTCCGGCGCCTCGCTGGAAAGCTGAGCGACGTACTGGCCTGAGGATGACGCGAGTTTGGTTCGGTCCCGAAGTAGATGCTTTTTTGGCGGGGGCGCCAAAAAGTGCGTGCGAGGCGCACGCGCTCCCCAGCAATCGCCAAGACGCTACTACTCGTTAGGCTAAGAAACCGAGATCGGGATGCGCGAAGTGTCCGATGTTCGGCAGAACGGTCGGCATATCCGATGCGCTCACGCCAAACCAGCTCGCGAGTGTGCTGGAAAATTCGTCCACCGATGTCGTCGGAATCCAGCGGCCCTGGCCGGTGTCGTCGGGACCGTTGACCGCGAGCGTGGGGAAAGTTCCGAACAAACGTCCGCCCTTCACCGCCCCACCCATGACAAACTGATGACTACCCCAACCGTGATCGGAACCAGAACCGTTCGTGGGATAGGTGCGGCCGAAATCGGAAGCGGTAAAGGTTGTCACCGAATCCGCCACACCGAGTTCGTTGGTGGCGGAATAAAATGCATTCAGCGCCTGGCTCAATTCCGTCAGCAATCCCGCCTGACCCGCAAGTTGATCGCCGTGCGTGTCGTAGCCGCCGACGGAACAGAAAAAAATCTGGCGCCGCATGCTGAGATTGTTTCGCGCCGAAATTAATTTCGCGATCATGCTCAACTGACTGCCCAGACCGGTGGCCGGGAATTGCGTGGTCAACGCCGGCACTCCAGCGAGCGCTGCAGTGAGCAGGTCGTTGTCGGCGATCGCGCGCGAGACCGTATCGGCATACGCTTGCTGGAAGAGATTATTTTGCGGCTGCGCCAGCAAATCCTTGAATGCTTGCAGACGGATGTTCGCATTCGCACTGCCATCGAAACCGCTCAGGCCGATGCTCCCGGTCGGTGAAACCGTGTAGGGCAAAACCAGATTGCCGACTTCAAATGTATTGGTGCCCGCAATCGAAATCGAGAGGGAAATTTTCGAGCCGCTGTTGAGCGATTGCAAAAGATCGGCCATCCGTCCGCCCCAACCGGTGCGCGAAATTTGATCCGAGACGGAAGTTTGCCACTGCACCGATTGATCCGCGTGCGAGAAGAGTTGATTGGGCACGGCCGCGCCACCGGCAAGATATTGCGCGCGTGTGATCGGTGCGACGAGCGTGCCGACGTTCGCTACCATCGCGAGATGGCCGGCGTTAAAAAGCTGCTGCAATTCCGGCAGATTCGGATGGAAAGCAAAATCACGTCCGTCACCGCCTTGCAAGGTAAGCGGCAGCAAAGCGCTTTGCGGAAGCGCCAGGATGCCGCGCGCGGCTGCGTAGTTATTGTAGCCGGTGTTGTCGTGCGGAATGAGAACGTTGTTGGCGTCGTTGCCGCCGAAAAGAAAAAGACAAATCAGCGCTTTGTAATCAGTGCCGGAAATCGTCGCGGCACTGAGCCGCCGCAAATCGAGAATGGTGTTCAGGATTCCAGTCGTGCCAAGCGCGGCGCAGGCAGCCTGACGAATGAAAGCGCGGCGAGTCGGTGCGTACATGGTTTATCTTTCGATCGCGAATTCGGGCGAATTGATCACGAGATAAATGGCGGTCCGCGCGCGCTCGGTGGGATTGTTCGCGGGGATTTGTCCGATGGCGTTGATCAACGTGTTGCGCATCGCGCTCGACATACCGCCTTCGAGCAAAACTGAATTGAGATGATCGACCAGGTTGGTTGGATTCGAGGCGAGCGATATCTCGGTCGAAAGATTGAGAGTGATCTTGTCACTACTCGGACCTAACGAACCATAAATGCCGTTCCGTAAATAATTCGCGGTCGAGATGGTGGTGGTTTCGGCGGTGATTTCAAACTCCGGACTGCGCAAGCCAGCGGCGGCGATCGCTCCCGGCGATTCATAGTCGGGCGTGAAGAAATTGAAAACGGTCGGCGAGTAGTAGGCCGCTTCGTCGAAGGAATTGTAAGCGTTGCGAATCGAGAAATGTCCCGAGGGCGAGCTGGCGTTGAACGCGCGCAGAAGAGTCGTTAGGCGAATGACCGGCTCGCGTTGTTTACCCGCGCCTTGTTCGGTGCGGACATTCCCGCGCGCGTCGTAATCCATCAGGACAGCGCGCACCACTGCTTTCAAATCGCCGCGCACCCCGCTGCCGTTGTTGTTGAAAACGGAGGCTACGCGATAGACGTAGCCGGGGCCCGGATTACTCGTAACCAAACGCTGGATCAATTGCCGCGCGATGAATGGCCCGACGTTCGGATGATTGAAAATCGTATCGAGCGTTTGCTTCAAGTCTTGCGCCGCGGTCTGACCGGCGGGCAAAACCACGCCGTTCAAAATCGTTTTCGAATTCAGGTCGTGATGCGTCGCGATGTTGAGCATCGGATCGCGCCAATCTTGTTTCGCGGGGCCCGGTTTGAAGACGGGTGTTCCGGTTTGGAAAAAAGTCCAACCGGTGAACGCGGCGGCCGTTCCGAGAATTGCATCCTGACTGTAAGTAGGAATCGGAAACGCGTTGGAGCCGAGCGTGAGGCTGGCGTCTAGATTCAAATCATACAGGCCGATGGAAAAGAGCTGCATGATTTCGCGCGCGTAGTTCTCGTTAGGCAATGTCCCCGCGTTCGGATTCCCTTTGTCGTTCTGCAACATGTTCAAGTAGGCGCCCATCGCCGGATTGAGCGTGATGTCTTCTAGCAGTTGCCGGTAATTTCCGAACGCGTCCTTCA
>JALZAX010000022.1:14535-15102 GCA_030948055.1 Verrucomicrobiota bacterium
AGCGCTGTTCAGCGAGACGACCAGAATTTCACTAAGCGCAAACGCCACCCGCTGACGCAATTGATCGGAGGCGGAGACGGCGTAAGTCCACCACGCATCGTTCGCCATGGTTTGCGTCGGCTGGTTTGGGGTCGCGCTGGGCGATGGCGACGGACTGGGTAACGCCGCGAAGGCGGCATCGACAAACGCGAGGTGCGATGAAGTCGCGGTCGCAAATTGGTCGTTTAGGAATTTGTCGAATCCATCCGTTTGCACCTTTGTGATCAGTGCGCTCGTCGCGCCAAAAGTTGATTGCGAAAGGAAACGCGCTGCGTCCGTGGGCGATGGAGTCCCGCCGGCCAGCGGCGGAGCGGGCGTTGGGACGGGCGCGGTCTGCGCACCGTTCGCGAGAGTGAAGTAACCTTTAATTTCACCGCTCGGATAATTCGAAGTGTGAATATTAAGGTAAGTACCGCCGGCTTTAATCGCGGCAACGATATCAGCGACCGTGGTCGAGCCGACCGGCGTGAAAACCCAGATGTAGCTGCCATCCGGTTGCGGCGTGGCGGCATCGACGTCGAACCAGAT
>JALZAX010000257.1 GCA_030948055.1 Verrucomicrobiota bacterium
CCGTCTATCAGGATAACCGCGCTCGAGATAATCTTGCTGTCCGCCGGATTAATCATCGTGCCGTTGACCAGAGCGATCTTTTCAGCTCTTGCACTCGTCAGGCAAAGAATGGAGATCAGAGCTACGCGGCAAAAGGATTTCATAAGGTAGGGTGAGCTAGTTAGAATGAAATCCGATTTGCCGCTTTGATTTCCGCGGCGGCGTCATCAATTGCCGAATCGCATCAAAGACAACCCGAAATTGCGCGTCATATTTTTGTTCAAGCGCTTTAAGCTGGCGCGCGAGGTCGGCATTGGAAAGCAACATCTCGCGCAAACGAACAAAGGTACGCATGATGGCGATGTTTACTTCCACCGCGCGCTCGCTGCGCAAGACGGACGAGAGCATGGCCACGCCTTGTTCGGTGAAAGCGTAAGGAAGGTAACGCCGCCCGCCGCGACCTTTCTTTGAGGTTTCAATTTGTAACCTCAAAGATTTGCCTTGGACATTTGAGGTTTCAGTTTGCGACCTCAACTTAATTGCCTCCGTCTCGCTTAGCCGAAACATGAAGTCTCTTGGAAACCGAGATCCATTTCGCTTTACCGCCAGGTTAAGTGATTTGGTCGGCACGCCGTAAAGTTGCGCTAAATCGGAATCAAGCATGACCTTCTCGCCCCGGATCAAATAAATCCACCGCTCGATTTGAAGGGCAATGGCATCCGGTTTCATGCTCTCAAGCTACCCATCTTTTCGTGCGCCGGCATATTTCGGATCCTTCACCTGTTTGCGGACGGCTTCGAAAAGTTTTCGAATGGCGACGCGACTGCCGCTGTTGGCGATGAAGGCGGGAATGGCGCCGCCGCTGTCGGTGTAAATGAGATAAGTCGCGCGCGTGGTGTTAGGACCATTGGGTTCAAGGAGCCAGCCGCCTTCGCAAAGATTTACGCGGACCACGCCGGACTTTACCAGCGGGCCGAGATTATTCGCTGCCTCCCAATGCACCCGGTAAATTGGCCCATCCGGCCCGAGCGAGGTTTCGTGTTTCGAAACGATGGTGTAATCGCGATCGCTAACGAGTGGAAGTGATAGACGTTGGTAAAGGACGGCGGAATTTTTTTCGCGTCGCAAGACGCGCGCTTCGGCGACGTAAGGCATAAAGCCGGCGTAGGATTCCGCGTCGTCGATGACAGCGAAAACTTTAGCCGGTGTGGCTTCGATCGCGCCGACGGCGCGAAATTCTTTTAGTGATGAACCTGGGCGAAGACGGCTTTGAATGACGACGCCTTTGGCGTCCGACTCTTCTTTCCATCCTTCCTCGGCCATGGCAGAGGAAACGACGAGCAGTGTGAGAACTGCGATTCGAAAAAGCACTCGTTAGGCTAAGCTACCAAATATTGCCGACGCCCGGGCTGTAGGATGCGCTGATGACAGAGTTACTAACCAGAGCATCGCATTGCACGGTGCCGCTAAACTTCGTCGTCCCGGCGTTTACCTGAATCTCGGCGGCATCGATCCGGACTTTCGATGCAGCCTGTATGGTGATTCCCGCGGGGGCGAGTTTAATGACGTTGCCGTTACCATCGTCAATCTCGACCGAGGCAGTCTGGTCGTTCATCTTAATCGTGCGACCGCCGGGCGTTTCGAGAACCAGGATTCGTTTGTCGAGCGTAAGCTTCACGCCGCCGTTTGGACCAAAGACCAATTTGGTTTTGTTTAGCGTTTTCTTTGTTACCGGTTTCTTTTTGGCAGGCATATCGCAACCTCTCGTTAGGCTAAGTCTCTTTCGATTCCGGTACGGCACGCTCTGCCGCCTGGAAGCCGATCTTCGAATGCGTCCCGTCGCAAAATGGTTTCTCGGTCGAGGCGCCGCACCGGCAAAGCGCCATGCGCGGCTCAGTCGCGAATGAGTTACCGTCGCTGTCTTTCAATTCCACCGCGCCTTTGACGATGAGCGGTCCGTTCTTAATGATGTCGATAGTCACGTCAGCCATGGCCGGAGTGTATTCCGGCAAAGGAGACGGTGGCGAGTTTGATCTGCGTCCACCTATTCCGTTGGCGTGGTCGTGGGCAAATCGCTCGCGGCCATGATCGCATCCGAGGACTCGTTAGGCGAAGGCACTTTCGATTCCTGCGGCCGCGCCTTCTCCAGACGGAAGGACATTAACATGGCGGTGAAGAGAAGAGCGGCGGCGAGATAGAACGGTGCGCCCGGAACCTGCAAAGAATATTTTGGATCGATAAACCATCCGAAGACGCCCGAAAACAAAACCGGCCCAATGATAAAAGTGATTGAGCGCAGACTGCCGAGCGCGCCTTGCAGTTCGCCTTGTTCACGCTCGCTCACCCGGCGGGTCATCATTCCTTGCGCGGCCGGCATGGAAATATTCCATAAGGAAATGATCGGGATGGCAGCGAGAAACATCCCGCCGACTCGCGCCAGGCCGGCGACGAACATGCCGGTGGCGCCGAAGAACTGTCCTAGATATAGAGTGCGGCGTTCGCCGAAACGTTTCACCATTCGCGAAGTCAATCCACCGGAGATGATGCCGGTACAAATACCAACGACCGCGAGCGAACGGCCCACTTTTCCCGGGGTCCAGGCGTAGCGATAAATGGCGTAAAGCGTCCAAATGGAGAAGACGTTGTGCGCGATGTAGGCGAGAAACTGGATGGTGGCGAGCCGCCAGAGTTCGTGATGCGAACGCAGCAAAACGAGCGAGCCGATCGGATTGGCGCGGCGCAAAGTAAATTCCTTCCGATGTTCTAAGGCCAATGATTCCGGGACCGCGAAGTAACCCCAGAGAAAGTTCGCCAGGCTAAAACCGGCGGCGAGCCAGAAGGGCAGGCGTGGATGAAGATCGCCCAACATTCCGCCCACGGCGGGACCGAGAACGAAGCCAACACCAAACGCCACCCCAATCATGCCAAAAGCGCCGGCGCGTTTTTCTTTCGGCGTGACGTCCGCGATGTAAGCCATCGCCGTGGGCACGCTCGAAGTAGTGATTCCTGAAATAATACGACCGAGGAACAACCAAGTCATCGTCGGCGCGAGCGCCATGACCACGTAGTCGAGACCGAGACCTAGATTAGACAAAAGAATTACCGGCCGTCGTCCGAAGCGATCCGATAACACGCCGAGGATGGGCGAGAAAAAAAACTGCATGAGCGCGAAGACCAGACCGAACCAGCCGTTCCAGTTCGCGGCGCTCGACATGTTGCCGTGGAGGAAATCGAGAATCAGTTTCGGCAGGACCGGGCTGATCAGGCCGACCGTCAGCATGTCGAGCGTAACCGTGACGAGAATGAAAATGATGGCGGCCTGGCGCGATTTCATGCCTTGGCGACTAAATCAGTTCGCGCGTCGCGCTGCAAATTTCAGATCGGCGCGCGTGGATGCTTGTCAGGTTTCCCTGCTGCGATAAGAATGCAGCCCGCTCATGCCACGTATTCCACGCCAAAGTTATCAGGACATCGAGCGCATCATCGAATTTGATTTCGTGCGCGCGACCGAAGCGGCCGCGCTCAATTCCTTGCAGTGGTTGGGCCGCGGCGAAAAAGAAAAAGCGGATGCCGCCGCCTGTGATGCTATTCGCGGCATGTTCGATCTCATGAACATCTGCGGCGAAGTCGTCATCGGCGAAGGCATCAAGGACGACGCGCCCGGTATTTTCAAAGGCGAACAGCTCGGCACCTGGATGCCGGGTTCGCCGCCATTCGATATCGCGCTCGATCCGATCGACGGCACGACCAACATTTCGAAAGGCATGCCGAATTCGATTACCTGCATCGCAGCGGCCAGTCCGGAAGCGGGCGTGAAAGTGGCGCTGCGCGACATTCCCTCTTTTTACATGATGAAGCTCGCCTACGGACCGGCCGTGACGCGCGCCATGCAGATCAAAGGGATCGACACTTTGAAAATCGAAAGCCCGATCGAAGAGACTCTGCAGGTCCTGGCGCAGGCGCTGAACAAACGCGTGCAAGATGTCGTGATCATGATGCTCGATCGGCCGCGTCATAAGGAAATGGTCACGGAGATTCGGCGGATCGGCGCGTCCTTGCGCATGATCAGCGATGGTGACATTGCGGCCGCCATCGGCCCGGCGATTCAAAACAGCGGCATCGATCTTTATCTGGGAATCGGCGGGGCGCCGGAAGCAGTGCTGGCCGCCGCCGCGCTCAAATGTCTCGGCGGCGACATGCAATGCATGATGTGGCCACGCGACGAGAAAGAACGCGCGCAATTAATCGCCGATGGTCACGAAAAAGACCTCGAGCGAGTTTTCTTTGCCGACGATCTGGCGAATGGAAAAAACATCATCTTTTGCGCGACCGGCAT
>JALZAX010000258.1 GCA_030948055.1 Verrucomicrobiota bacterium
GTGCGCGTATTATAGATCAGTCCATCCGCGCCACCCCCGGTGCTAGGATCCTTGGTGGTATCATAGGCATAAGTGCCTGCGCCGTAGATGGCGTTAAGCTCGTTGGTAAAACTCGCCAGCGTGGTTGACATCACCTCTTCTACCCCGAGGACATCAACTGCGCGTGCGTTGCTACCGAGGTGATGCAGTCCAATCCCTTGAATCACCGTCGGCAAACTATGCGTCGGCCCGATAATATTGTTATCGCTGTACTGATCGGCGCAATCGACGTTGTAAGAAACGATCCGCAAGCTGTCGCCCCGTGCCGCACAAGGGCAAAGCGCGATCAAGCACCCCGCCGTTATGATCCCCTGTTTTCCTCCCCATTTCATCTGATAACGGACTATAGAGAGATTATTGGTCGACGCGACCGCTCCTTGAACGTGGTATCTCCGCGCAGCCTCCGCGCCTGCGGAGCTACTGCCCTTCTAACTCCGCCGCGCGCCGGCTGTGAGTATCGGCCTCATCGTTGCGACCTAGCTGTTTCAAGGCAAAGGCGAGATTTTTGTGGGCGATGGTGTAATCCGGTTTCAATTCCAAAGCTCGCTCGTATTCCGTGATGGCCTCATCCATCTGGTTATTCTGTAAATAGGAATTAGCCAGGTTGAGGTGCGCCGCTGGATAATCTGGTCGGATTTGTAGAGCTTCGCGGTATTGGGAGATAGCTTCGGTGAGCCGGCCTAGCTGCGAAAGAGCGGTCGCGTAATTGTAGTGCGCCTCGGCGCCTTGCGGCGTCAGCTCGGCCGCGCGACGCAGGTAAACCAAGCCATCCTGAAGCTGGCCCGCTTCTGCCAAGGTACGACCAAGCTTAGCAGCGGTCTCGGCATCGTTAGGGTCAGCTTCGACGGTCTGTTTCCAGTTATCAATTGCTTCTTCCGGCTTATTTTGGCGAGCAAGAAGATCGCCCAGCCTGCGCTTAAGCGCAGCGTTATTTGGATCCAGCGCGAGTTCTTCGCGTAGGTGACTGATCGCTTCGTCGGTCCGCCCCAGGCGCAGCAGAAGGGTAGCCATGTTGCCATGCACGGTTGCCATGCGCGGATGAAGCGTGATCGCTTTGTCCCACTCGCTTAGAGCTTCTTCCGCGCGGTCCTCACGGGCCAGCGCGTTGCCGAGATTGTTGTGCGCTTCGGCGTAATCGGGATCGAGCGCGATGGCTTTTTCGTATTCAGCTATTTCTTCGTCGCTTCGCCCGCTTTGCCCATAGCGAATACCAAGATTATTGTGGGCCAGCCAGCTATTCGGGTTAACCGCGATCGTGGCGCGCCAGAGAGTCTCTTCGTCGGCGTAGATGGCACCTTGTTTCCAAGTAAGCATACCTAACGAGTACAAGAGCGCGGCGCCCCCGATAGCTATTGTCCAATTGACCACCCGTTTGTAACGTTGCGACAGGATATCCACTCCGGCGGCGAAGAGAGCGATAGGTCCGAGGCAGGCCAGGTATTGATAATGATCGGCTGCCCAGGAGTAACGGAAGGTGTAAAGCATGATAAGGCCGAGGACAGGGCTAAGAGTCGCGAGGAAGTAAAGGAATGCGACCTCCACACTGCGCCCGGTGTAACGTCGCAGAAACCAGATCAGAAGCGCGGCGACAATGACCGCACCGAGCCAGACGAAATCCATCGAACGAGCGACCGAAATAGGCCAGCGCGGATAACTAAAGGATAACTCGTTAGGCCAAACCAGTTTCTCCAGATAAAACCAGATTGCCCGGCCGGCGATGAGTATGCGATCAGGAAAGCTGACTGCGAAGACCTGGCCCTGCGTTCCTTGATGAAATCGTTCCCACCAGATGGAAACCATCCCCATGGCTACCCCCAGAACAACAAAAGGCGTGATCTGGGCGATGCGGGCTAGATTGATCGGCTTCTTCTTTAACCAAAGGAGCAACAGCAACGCCGCCGGCATGGTGCAGGCGGTGGTTTTACTCGTGAGAGCGAGCGCATAAAGGAGCAACGCACCGGCGTAAAACCACCAACGGCCGCCTTGTTGTTTGCGAATGAAACGCGCCCAACAAAAGAGGCTCAGCAAATAGAAAAATCCCATCAGCACATTCTTGCGCTCGGTGATCCAGGCGACCGACTCCACCTGAACCGGATGCAAAGCGAAGATCACGGCCGCCAGCCAGGCACCCGGGATGCGCAGAGTGCGCAGCAAAACCCAAACGAGCAACGCATTGCTGGCGTGCAGCAAAATATTTACCCAATGATAACCGGCCGCATTTAAACCCCAGAGCGCGTGCTCGAGACGGAAGGTGGTGTAAACGAGCGGGAAATATTGCGACGGCGAATCGAGCGAAAGCCAGATGCGTTTCAAACCATCCGGCGCGGTCAGGAGCGGATTGGCCGTAACGTAAACGTCGTCATCCCAAATGAAGCCGGCGTGCCAGACCTTTTGGTAAACGGCCACCGTGACCGCGATCAGGAAAAAACCGAGGAGCAGATCGAGGATCCAGTTTTCTTTGGGTGGTGGACGTTTCGCCATGATGAAGATCGCAATTTTTGTGGCATCGGCCACGAGCGCAACTAACTTAACGCTCTTTTTCGCGCGATTAGCTCAGTGGTAGAGCGCTTGCTTCACACGCAAGAAGTCGCAGGTTCGAACCCTGCATCGCGCATTTTCCGTCGTTTACTCGTTAGGGCTTTAACCATCCGCCCGTAGTCTGAATGGGCGGTTTTCCATCGCCGCTGGTAATCCAGGCGGCCAGAGCGGTTGGCTTGTCGAATGACTGCTCGTTAGGCAAGATGATTTCCGCGAAGTATTCGTCAGCTTGGCGTTGCATGCCGGCGGTCGCCGTGGCAAGCGCGACGAAATCGTGATGCAACTTTCGTCCGCTGTTTTCGCCGCGGGCCACATTCGATTCCAGATTCGAACCGAGGAGCGCAATATGTATCTGGAACGACTCGTTAGACTGAGACGTGGGAGTAAAACGCGCGACGATCTTGCGGGTTTCATCGATCGTGACGCTGAGCATTCCTACTTTTCCCGAGGAAGTGGTCGGCACCGTTCCGCCATCCGTCCAATTGCGCCATTCGCGCCCGTTCGCGACAAAGGCTGGGGTGTAGACCGAACTGCTTTGCCATTCCGCGGCGTAACGGTGCTGCCGGGCGGTGAACTCGCGTTTCGCGAAACGATCGCGCCACCCGAGGCGGTCCCAGTAATCGACATGAAACACAACCGGCACCACGTTCTTCCAAAGGTCGCTACTCGATTTTAGCCGGCTGATCCACGCGTCGGCCGGCGGACAACTACTGCAACCTTCCGAGGTGAAAAGCTCGAGCAAAACAGCCTGCGTTTCGTTGCTCTGAAATGTTTGCTTCTCCGCCGCGAAGGTGGCCGTGCTGACCAAACAAAGTGCCAGGATGATTTGTTTCACGCGGAATACTACGCCATCGCAGCACGGACGGCTAAATGCTCATTCTGCTCGCACTCCCGCTTGCCCCTCTGCTATTTCGATTCGATTGAGGCACGTATGAATCCAATTGATCCCAGCGCAGAGTGGATCGAAACGGACGGCCTCGGGGGTTTCGCCAGCGGGACCGTCTCGGGCATTCGCACGCGACGTTATCATGCTCTTTTGCTGACGGCGACCACGCCCCCGGCTGGACGCATCGTGCTGGTGAATGGCTGCGATGTCTGGCTGACCACGGCGCACGGTCGGTTCGCGCTTTCTTCGCAACGCTACACCCCGGATGTCATTGATCCGGATGGTTCGTCGCGCATCCAGTCGTTTGAATACGAACCGTGGCCGCGCTGGCGATTTCAAATCGCGGAGAATGTCTTCGTCGAACAGGAACTACTCGTTAGGCCAGGCCAGTCCGCCGTTTATTTGTCGTGGCGGATCGACGGCGAAACGGATGCGAAATTGGAAGTGCGGCCGTTTTTCTCCGGCCGTGATTTTCATTCGATGCATCAAGAGAATGATGCGTTCCGTTTCGAGGCGGAAGAAAAAGGCGAGCGCGTTTCGTGGCATCCCTACGAAAATTTGCCGACGGTGAGTACACATTCCAACGGCCATTACCTGCGCGAGCAAAGTTGGTATCGCAATTTTTTCTACAGTGAAGAGGAGTCGCGCGGACTTGATGCGAGTGAGGACCTTGCGGTGCCGGGTGTTTTCGAATTCGATCTTTCGAAAAAACCAGCGGTGCTGATGTTCGCCGCCGACGGACCCGAAGTCGATTCAGTCGAGACGATTTACGCGGAGGTTCGTGCGAGTGAACTGCAACGGCGCAGTCGCTTTCCCACGCCGGTGCAT
>JALZAX010000023.1 GCA_030948055.1 Verrucomicrobiota bacterium
AAGCCGCGAGAGCGAGATCTTGGTGATCTGCGTTTATTTTTTTTGGTCCGGATTTTAACGAGGCCAACGAACCATCCTCGACATGCCGCCTGTGCTTCGAACTACGAGTCGAAACCAGTGCGCCCCCAAACGACTCCAACGATACCGCATTCACAATCAACTTCAAACCCGCGGGAAATATTTCCCACCACCCGTGTCCGACAAAGACTGAAAAATGTCAGACCGGCCCAATGCCCATGTCGGCGAAGAGTTTGCCACAGCGCATGATTTATATAATTCTTGCGGAAATCGAGGAGAACAAATGTGGAACATTTTTAGACACGCACACGTCAGTCGTAAGGCCGCAATCGGAGTTGCGATTTGCCTAACGAGTCCAAGCCTTTTCGCGCAGGACGCGGCGACGCGACAAATGAACCGTGCGCCTGCCGACGTCGCGGCGAGTTCGAGTGCAGCCGGACCTCGAGCGGGCGAAGCTACCACGGAACGAGTGATCGTTACCGGATCGTATATACCCACCGCGGAAACTGAAGCGGCATTACCGGTTACCGTTTACACCGCCGAAGTTTTGCAGAAACAAGGCGCGAACACACCGGTGGAAGGTCTGCGTCAGCTGCCATCGTTTGTCGGAGCGGCTACGACTGAGAATGATTCCAATGGCGGCAACGGTCAGGCGGGCGTGAACCTGCGCGGCATCGGTCAACAAAATGTGCTCGTCTTGATCAATGGTCGTCGTGCTTTCCTGGGTCAGGGACTGAACACATCAGCGGACATCAATGCCATTCCCATCAGCGGACTTTCGCGGAGCGAAGTTCTTAAGGATGGTGCATCGGCTGTTTACGGATCTGATGCGGTCGCCGGTGTCGTGAACTTCATCATGCTTGATGGACCTGGCGACGCGCCTTATGAAGGCGCCGAGGTGAATGTTCTTTACGGCAACACTACCGATCACGATGCACATGTGCGCCAGGCCTACATCCGCGGCGGCGTGACAGGCCTGAATGGCAAAGTGGCGATCGCCGCCTCAGGAGAATATTATTCGCGCGCGAACTTGTTCTCGCGTGATCGCACGATCGCTACGACTGGCGATACCACCAACTCGTTAGGCGATCCGTTTTATCCTAACTCTGCCGGGCTGGGCTTGGGCGGGTTGAACAATAATAGCCAGACCTTCGCTGGTCGCGTTAGCGTAGGTCCCGACGAGCTGGCTCTCATAAACCCACTGACCAGCCAGGTCACTCCAGCTTCTTACCGCAGTTTTACTCCTGGTTCTGATCCCGCCTCATTCAACTTCCGCGCTTTCACTCCCGCAGTTCCAGCGGTCGAGAAAGCGCTCTATTACGTAACCGGTCGCTACAAAATTTTCGGCGAAGGTCTCCAGCTTTACGGCGATATCATGTATGCAAAGACAAAGCAGGATAATGGTCTGGCCGCTGCCCCTTTCTCGATGGTGAACGCGCCAACTCCTGAGGCGCCGGACACACCGAGCGATGGCCTGGCTGAGGCACAAGCCTCCGTCTTCAACCCGTTCGGCACCAATCTAACTTCGGTTCGCTATCGGCTCGTGCAGGAGTCGGGCCTTCGCCGAACCTTCTTCGATCATGACTATTATCGCTACGTTGTAGGTCTTAACGGCGACTTTAACTTCAAGGACAATAGTTTCATCAGCCACTTCGGCTACGACACGGGATTTGTTTATGAGCGCTTCGACGAACTGCGCATCGACAGTGGCGACGCCACCCGCAGCGCACTCACCGCTCAGATCGCCGCCAATCTCTTCAATCCCTTTATCGGACAATTCGCACCGATCATCGGCACTGCACCTACCTACATCAACGGCGTCCCGACCGGCCTGACGGCCCCTTACAATAATCTTCTCGGTTTTCAGAGGGCCTCCTACTTGGGGCATTCCTTCTTCTACGAGCGTGATTATCTCTATGACATCAAGCTTAATGCCCATCTCTTCCCCAACCTCTGGAACGGCGGAGTTGATCTGGCTGGGGGATACGAACATCGAAATGTCGCAGAGCATTCCGTTCCTGATCCGGTTCAGGCCGCGGGCGATCAACTTGGATTCGATCAATCGCCGAACACAAAGACTCTTCAGGAGGTAGATTCGATTTTCGGTGAGCTAACCATCCCGATCGTAACCTCGACCATGAATGTTCCATTCGTTAGGTCACTCGAAGCTTCCTTCGCCTATCGCTACGAACACTTCGACGAGAAAGATCAATACACTCACAAGACATCGAGCTTCAACAACTCGAATCAGAACGAAGATTTCGGTGGGAGCCCACGTGTGAGTCTTCGCTATCAGCCCATCGCTGATCTCACGCTGCGCGCGAACTGGAACCAATCCTTCAAAGGCCCGACGCCGACCCAGTTATTCAACCCAGTCGTGCAAGATTTTCCGGTGCTTTTCGATCCCGTCCAGAAGATCACACTTCAGCCTCCGCAAGGCGTGTGGAGGGGCGGGAATACTGCGCTTCTGCCCGAGACCACCGATGCGTACTCGGCCGGTCTCGTGTATACTCCTAAGTTTCTCCCGGGATTCACTCTCACAGTTGATTACTATCAGTTGTTTACGAGTAATCTAATTCTGAGTGGAAATAATTTCGCCCAGGTCCTGCTCTCGCAGGGCGTAATCGATCCGGATGGCTTCGGTAATGGTTCTGGGGCCGCGGGAGCTCCGGGAGGACCCGGATTGGGCATAACTCGCTCCCCCACTGGCGCCCTTCTGGCGGTCGATTCTAACATTGGCAACGCAGGGAAACGCTTCGTTACTGGCTTGGACGTCACATCGGTTTACCAGATTCCAACAACTAACTGGGGACAGTTTACCCTCTCGTTAGGCTGGAATCATTTCTTCACCTGGAAGGCGGAACCGGGCGCGGGACAAGGCTCCCATGATTTTCTCGGCGAATTTAATGCCACCGTTCCGCTGACTCCTGGCGGCATTCCCTACAACAAAGCTTTCCTCCGCGGTGAATGGGAATGGAAAGGACTCGATTTCGTCGCGACCGGTAACTACATCGGCGACATGACAGATGATCCAAGTTTCGTTGATCCTGCGTTGCATTCGTTGAATCGACGCATCACAGATTACGAGACACTCGATATGCAGTTAAGCTACGAGTTCAGGAAGCCTACCTTGGAAGCTGCCGCGGCTGGCTACTCCAAGGACGCGAAGGATCAGAAGGGTGCCGCGGTAGCTGGCGCGGATAACGGATCGCTCTGGCAGCGGATGTTGAGGGGAACCAAAGTAACTGTCGGCGTGAACAACGCCTTCGATCGGCAACCACCGTCGGTCCTGGCTGCCTTTAACGATAACTACGATACCTCAAACTACTCGATTCGGAATCGCTACTGGTACGTGAGCTTGAGCAAGAAGTTCTAGCACTCGTTAGGCAGCAACCGTCCGTTCGCGTTCAAATACCTCGGCTAGAGCCAGGAGGAATTTCTCTCGCGTGTAGGGCTTAAGCAGACAGGCATCCACTGCCAGCGCTTCCATTTCAGGTGAGCGACAGGTTTCATCCCGGCCGGTCGAGACCATGATTTTGGTTTTCGGATTCAGACGGCGCAGTGTCCGGATGAGAGTCAGCCCATCCATGAACGGCATCACCATATCGGTCACCACCAGATCGATCTCGGTGACGTTACGGGCGAAAAGCGCGAGTGCAGCGATGCCATCTTCGGCCAGGAGAACATTGTAGCCGTAGCGAAGCAGGAGCGATTGCGCGGCCTCACGCACTGTCGGTTCGTCATCGACTAGCAGGATGGTCTCGCCGCGTCCGGCCGGTAGAGAAAGGACGTCGGTTGATGCCACGGCGAGAGTGCCGCCGCCGCGCGCAGGTAGGAAAACCTTGAAGCTAGTATGCCCGGGCTCGCTGTAGACATTCATGAATCCGCCATAGCTCTTCACAATGCCAAGCACCGTAGAAAGACCAAGACCTGTGCCCTTGCCGACATCCTTGGTGGTGAAGAATGGATCGAAAATTTTGTCGATGATTTCCCGCGGAATACCTACCCCATCATCTGTGACCTGGATCAAGACATGCGAGCCGGCGGTCGCGCCTGGAATCATGCTGGCGTAATGTTCGTCGACCTCGAAATTTTCACTCGTTAGGCGAATTGTCCCGCCATTCGGCATGGCATCGCGTGCATTCACGCACAGGTTTAGTAGCACCTGTTGTAAATGCGTCGGATCACCTTCTACTAACCAGAGGTCTTGCGGATAGTTTACCTGAATCGCGATCGTCTTAGGGAAGGTTTGCCCGGCGATTTTGGCTACTTCTTCTAGGAGGTAGATCGGTTGCAATAGGACCCGCTCACCGTCCGCACCACGCGCGAAGGTCAGCATTTGTTTGACCACGCTCGCTCCGCGTTCCGCGCTCGTTTGGACTAATGAAAGGAATTCATCCTTGTCCGCCGCGGATAAGTCACCGCGCAAGAGCGGCGAGACGAGAAGAATCGGCGCCAGAATATTGTTCAGATCGTGCGCCACTCCAGCGGCGAGCGTGCCGATACTTTCCAGGCGCTGCGATCGCAAGAACTGCGCTTCGAGTTTCTTCTGGTCCGTCACATCGGTGTGAATGACGAGGATCGATAGCGGCGCGCCCGTCTCATCTCGCACCAGCGTCCAGCGTGAATTGACCACGATCTGGCGCCCATCCTTGCACACATGATGGAGTTCGCCGCGCCATTCGCCGCGACTGAGCAGCTCTTCCTTCGCGGCGGAAAAAGCCCGTTTTTCCTGATAGATTAAATCGCAGATTTTTTTTCCACGAACTTCATCTGCCTTCCAGCCGTAAAGTTTTTCGGCGCCACGATTCCAGAATTCGATTCGATCCTCCAAATCACGCACCACGATGGCATCGTGCGCCAGATTGAGTAACTCGGCCTGTTCGCGAATCCGTTGCGTGGCCAGCTTCCTCTCCGTGAAGTCTTCAAATGTCCCCTCGAAATACGCGATCTCGCCGTTCTCATGGCGAACGACACGCGCGTTTTCCGAAACCCAAACTTTGCCGCCGTCCTTGCGATAGATTTCCGACTCAAATCCGTTGACCACGCCGTTTTCGGCAATCAACCGGCGAAATTCTGTGCGCCGTGCCGGATCCACGTAACCGCGTCGTTCCAGATCGCAATTCTCCAATAATTCCTGCACCGATTCGTAACCGAGAATCCGCGCCATCGCCGGATTGGCCGCGACGAATTTGCCTTCCGGCGAGCTCTGGAAAATTCCTTCGACCGCGTTTTCAAAAATCGAGCGATATTTTTTTTCCGCTTCGTGCAGCGCCTTGATCGTTTGTGCGCGTTTGACCAGGTCTTCCTCCGTTACGCACTCGAGCATGACCGCCGCGGCGGGTCGCTCTTTTTCGGGAAACTTCTGCACCATGCGTCAAAAAGCAGGATGCCGGCCAAGCGTCGCTCTAAGGCACGAAACTCCTTGCAGTTAAAGCTCTGGCACGGCACGGAATGCATATGCCGCTGCGCCTGAACGTGAGCAGTCGGGCGCCGAAGCTGAGCGGCGGCCAGGCGCTGGTCATTTCCATTCCAAATAGCGGCCGCACCTGGATCCGCACTTTTCTCGCCGCGTATTTTTGCGCGCGCTTCGAGCATCCGTTTTCGCTGGATCCCGATCAATATGGCGACGAGCGCATCCCGCGCGTCATTTACACGCACGATCTTTACGAGCATCACACCAAGACGCGCCGCTGGGAGCGCGTGCGCAGTAAATTTCTCGTTCCGCGAACGGAGATCCGGCGCGCCAAAATACTCCTGCTGGCGCGCGATCCGCGCGACGCCTTCATTTCGCATTACCACGAACTAACGCGACGCACTGCCGAAACCGCGGCAAGCTTGAAGCATCGAAGTATTGGCGAAATTCTTCGCGACCCGATTCATGGCATCGATCTCATGGTCGAAACGATGAACGCTTGGTGGACTGAGTTTGGTCAGCGCGATGATTGCGTTCTCGTGCGTTACGAAGATTTGCATCTTGCCCCCGCTGTCCAATTTCGCCGCATCCTCGCCACCCTCGTCGCGGATGAAATCGAGGAAGAAGATTTCATTTACGCGCTCGAATTCTCGCAATTCGGCAACATGCGCAAGATGGAAGCGTCGAAGCAATACGACCCGAAATTGCTCCAACCCGGCGACGTCAACGATCCCGAATCATACAAGGTCCGCCGCGGAAAAGTCGGCGGCTATCGCGATTATCTTACTGGCGACGATCTAACCTTCGCCGACCGCGCCGTCGCTCGTCTCGACCCGCGCTTCGGCTATTCCGCCTAACGAGTCATGTGCGGCATCGCCGGCTACGTTTCAACCGACGAAGCGACGGATCGCTCGCCGCTCCTGCGACAATTAACCGCCGCGCTACACCACCGCGGCCCCGACGATGAAGGCTTCCTTGTCGAACCCGGCGTCGGGTTTGGCATGCGACGTCTCAGTATTGTCGATCTGCCCGGTGGACATCAGCCAATGGCAAATGAAGACGGGAGTGTTCACGTCATCTTCAACGGCGAGATTTACAACTACGTCGAGTTGCGCGCGGATTTGGAAAAACGCGGCCACCGCCTAACGACTAGTAGCGACACGGAAACGCTCGTCCATCTCTACGAAGATCACGGCGTAGAGATGTTGCGCTTTCTCCGCGGCATGTTCGCCTTCGCTCTCTGGGATTCGCGCAAGAAAATGATCTTTCTCGCGCGCGATCGTCTGGGCAAGAAGCCGCTCAACTACGCGGTCGCAAACGGGGAGCTCTACTTTTGTTCGGAGATGGCGCCGCTTCTCGACGCACAACTCGCACCGTGGGAAATCGATCCCGACGCGCTGGCGGAATACCTGATGTTTGGTTTTGTTTCTGCGCCGCGAGCGTTCGTTAGGCAAATCCAGAAACTCCCGCCCGCACATTACCTTACCTGGCAATCGGGAAGCATTAACGTCCAACGCTATTGGTCCTACACCCAGCAGCCGAAGACGGCGAACAACTACGAAGAAGCGCGCGAACAGGTGCGTGCCAAGCTCGACGAAAGTATTCAACTCCGTTTGCGCAGCGACGTTCCGCTCGGTTTGCTTCTGAGCGGCGGCATCGATTCGAATGCAATTCTCGCGCGCCTTGTCCGCGGCCTCGGGCAAAAAGTGCAGGCCTTCACCATAGGCTTCTCCGAGCAGGCATACGACGAAAGCGAGATCGCCCGGGCCTCGGCAAAACACTTTGGGATCGAGCATCACGTGCTGCAGGGCACAACAGATTTGCTCAGCTTAGTTCCAGAAGTCGTTAGGCACTATGGCGAGCCCAATGCCGACAAATCCATCCTGCCCACCATGCTGGTTTGCGGCCTGACCCGGCAACACGTGAAGGTGGCGTTAAGCGGCGATGGCGGCGATGAAGCGTTCGCCGGTTATTCGAAATACCGGCTGAGCGCGTGGCAGCATTTCCCGGTGCTGCCCAGGCAGTTTCATGCAGAAATAGCGCTCGCGGTCATGCGCGGAAAACTCCCGAAGGCTGCGCGGGTCTTTCTACCCGAAGTGCCTTCACTTTTTTCCCGTGAATTTTTTTCCGGAGCGCTCTGGCTGCGCCTGACAACGCAATACCTGCGGCGCCATGCAGAGAAATCATTGCGAGTACTCGTTAGGCATTTTTATAGCGGCGAAATGGACTCACTTCAGCGGATGCTGCAATGGGACAATACCGAGCCGTTGCCTAATTCACTTCTGGCCAAGCTCGACATCGGCAGTATGGCGCGCAGCCTCGAAGTGCGTTCGCCTTTTCTCGATCAGGAATTGGTCTCGCTTTGCGCGCGTTTGCCTAACGAGTGGAAAGGCAACAGTCGGCAGGGCAAACTAATCCTGCGCGATATCGTCGCGAACGATTTGCCGCCGGAAGTCCTTGGCGCGCGCAAGCGCGGATTCTCCGTGCCCCTCGCCCAATGGTGGCGCGGAAAGGCCCGGGAACAAATCCGCGCGGGACTTATTCCCCTTCACTCCGCGCTGCAACCATTCCTGCAAGAAAGCGCCATCGTGGAACTCCTCGACCAACATCAAAGCGGCCGCGCAAACCACGCGCAGCGACTTTGGAATTTGTGGGTGCTGAATGAATGGGCGCGCATGTTTCTCAAATGAACTCGGTCGCAATCCTTGTTTCGAGTTGCGATGCCTTCTTCGACGCCTGGAAGCCATTCGCCTTGTTCTTTCGCAAATTCTGGCCCGAGTGTCCGTTTCCGGTTTTCCTGATCACCAACAAGCTACAGATCCAATCGAGTTTTGTCCGCGCCGTCCCCGTGGGAGACGATCGCGGCTGGGCTTCGAATATGAAATGCGCGCTGAGAGCAATCGATCCCACGCACGTTCTTTATTTTCAGGAAGATTATTTCCTCGAAGCGCCGGTGCAGAGCGATCGACTGGCGGCTGATTTTGGCTACGCCTTTGAGAATGACGTCGACGCGTTTTGCTTTCGGGCGCGTTCGGAACTGGAGGCGGGTTTTCAATCCGTGAACGATCGCTTCGGAATTGTTCCTCCTGGTTCCGATGGCCGCACCCGCTGCCAGCTTACGCTTTGGAAACGCAATTCGTTTCTTTCTGCGCTACGCGAGGGCGAGAACGCCTGGGAGATGGAATCGCGTGGCAGCGAACGCACCCGCGCGATGAAAATAATTTCCTACAGCACGCGCACTCATGTTCCGGTTCCCTACCTCATGTCCGCCATCGTGCGGGGCCTGTGGACGCCGGACGCGTTGCGCATGTGCAACCAGAATCAGGTCGAAATCGCACCGCATTTTCGCGGCACCTATAGCGAAAATTCTCTTCTGCGAAAAATCCGGCGCGCCCGTACTCGCTTGCGTCTGTCACGCGAACTCGCCTACGCGAGCAACCGCGGCCCGCTGGTTCTCGACGGTGAATAGCCTGCGGATCGCGGCGTAAAACGAGCTACAAGCAGGATCCGAAATCGTCCCCCGTGCAGAGTAAGCATTGCTCCGCCGGAAGGACGTTGTTACTTACCCGCGGCCCGAATAGGCGGGACGATCAAACGGAAGTTGATGGAAACTGAAAGCAGCGAGACGGGTGCAACGCCGGCGGAATGGCTGGAAGGACTGAACCAAGCCATCCTGGAGTCGGCGCTCGATTGCATCATCACGATGGATGCGCACGGAACCGTGCGCGAATTCAATCCCGCGGCCGAGCGCGTCTTCGGCTACACACGGGCGGAAGCTGTCGGGCGCGAACTTGCGGAACTCATCATTCCGGCGGTGTTGCGCGAGCGGCATCGGCAAGGTCTGGCGCATTATCTGAAAACAGGCGAAGGCCCGGTCCTGGGTCGCCGGATCGAGATCCCGGCGGTCCGCGCGGACGGCGCGGAGATTTTGGTCGAGCTCGCGATCACCGCCTTCCGGATTGGAGGCGAGCCCGTCTTCGCCGCCTACCTGCGCGACATCACGGAACGAGTCCGGAACGAACATCGCCGCACGGCGCAATACAGCGTGGCGAGTATTCTTGCCGGGTCGCTCTCGCTCGCTGAAGCCGGACCGCGAATCATCCAGGCGATTGCGGGCAGTGGCGAATGGGTTTTCGGTTCCATCTGGTTGAAGGATCGAGGAGGTGAATCCGAACACAGCGGCGCGACCTGGCACGGCGAGGGAGATGCGCTGAAGGCATTCGACGAAGTGACGCGTGGCATCACTCTCAGCGGTCCACACGGTTTGCCCGGCCGGATCATCAGTTCAGGCAAGCCGACCTGGATTCGCGATGTGCAGAAGGACCCGGACTTCCCGCGCGCCGCCGCTGCGCGGGCGGCAAATCTCCGCGGCGCTTTCGGCTTTCCCCTTTGCGCGGAAGGCGAAGTCAACGGCGTGCTCGAGCTTTTCAGCCCGTCCATCGCGCAACCTGATGAAGATCTTCTCCAACTCGCAGAATCGCTTGGGAGCCAGATCGGTCTCTTCATTCATCAACGAAAGATCGAGCAGGAACTGCAAAGCCAGAAGGAAGCAGCGGAAGCGGCCAGTGCGGCGAAGGATCGCTTTCTCGCCACGCTCAGCCACGAGCTGCGCACACCTCTTACTCCGGTTTTGATTTGGGCGGGCGGAATGAAGGAAATGCCAGATCTGCCACCAGATGTGGCCGAGGGCCTGGCCATGATCTGCCGCAACGTCGAATTAGAAGCGCGCTTGATTGACGATCTGCTCGATCTCACCCGGATCACGCGCGGCAAAGTGGAACTGCGCACGCGTGCCGTTGATGCGCACGAATTATTGCGCCATGCCATCGACATCGTGCGCAACGAGATCGACGCGCGCGATCTCATTCTCGAGGTCCACCTGGATGCGGCCAGGCACACCGTTCTGGCTGACCCTCCACGCTTGCAGCAGGTGTTTTGGAATGTGCTGCGCAACGCGGCCAAGTTCACTCCCCCGCGCGGAACCATCGACGTCCGATCTTCCAATCCATCGCCGGATGAGGTCGCGATCGATATTAGCGACACCGGGGTCGGCATCGAGCCGGAAAATCTGCTGAAAATCTTCGACGCCTTCGAGCAAGTCAGTGCTCGGCGCGAAGGACTGGGTCTTGGTTTGGCAATCAGCAAAGCGGTCGTGGAGATGCACGGAGGGACGCTGCAAGCATCCAGCGCCGGCCCTGGACAGGGCGCCTCGTTCGTTGTCCGGCTGGCAACGAGCGCAGTTGCCTAACGAGTAGTTTCCCCCTCAGCGCGTCGGCCGTGCCACCATGATGCCGGTGTCGCTGCCGTAGCGATAAAGATAATTCGAAAGGCGCGCATCGATCACGACGCGTCCGTAATTTCGCGGCGAAGAAGCGTGCATGAAATGCAGAACGCCGTCACTGGAGCGGAGCGCGAGCCCGACGTGAGAGGTGCCGAACATTCGGCCATCGTGCGAAACGATTCCGATGATGTCGCCAGTTCGCAGTTGCGACTCGATCGCCGCCACGCGGCTCTTGGGAATTTGATAGAGTGGCCGGCCGGAAACGCGCGCTTCCATGCGCGCGAGCGGGGCGAGCAAACTGCGGTTCGCCTTCAGATAACGATAACTTTTCCATCCGCGTGTCATCTCCTGCGCGGCGTGCGGCACACTCACGCCGCCGAGGCTGCGCGTGAGATCATGCACCAGGCCACGCCGGTCGTTATCCGCCAGCCAGTCTTCGAGATAATGCAGTCGCGAAAGATAATCGCCAGTGCACTGACCATCGCGATAACGATCGAGCTCGATGTAATGGAGCAAGCGCTCGGGCGTCCAATTTTCCTCCGACTCGTCGAGCATGCGCGCGAAGGCGAGGGAAGCTTCGAAAAACGTCCAACAATCGAGGCCGGTGAAATTGACCGAAGGCGACTCTGTCCGGTTGTCGATTTCCAGGGTGAAACCTTTGTAGCGTGTGCCAACTAAGGAGCGCCCGACCGCAGCGGTGCGTTCTCCAATGGGCAACGCGGACCAGCTGTTTGCGCGTGCTTCATCGACTAGACGGTCGAATTGGTCTTTGCCGCGAAAAGTCGTGGAAAGCGGCAGCGCGCCACGCAAGTCCGCTGCGAGCGATATCAAAAACAGAAATGCAAAGAGCTTGCGCATGCCGCCGAATATTCGACGAAACCCTTCAGGTGCAAGAAGCGCGCCACTTCTGCTCGACCGCGCAACATGCCCAAACTAATTTGCGGCCCATGCGCTGGGCCATCGTTATCGGGATCGCTTTTTGTCTAACGAGTTGTAGCACGACATCGGTCAACGGCCCGGTACCCACGACGCTTTCTGCCGGCGATCGCGATGAAGCGAATGGCCTCGCCAATAGAATCGCCGCGCTTTCCAGCACCATTCGCCCGGACGAAGCGCAACGGCTGAGCGAGTGCACTTTTCTGACGGTGCGACGTCTCGCGATCGAATATCAAATGGTCTGGCCGTCAGGCATGCAGAACTACCTCATCGCTACCGGTCAACGGAAACGCGGTTACTGTTTTCATTGGGCCGAAGACATTATGACCGCGCTGGCCAGACTAAGATTGCAAACCATCGAACTGCACTGGGCGGAGGCGTTCATCGGAACTTCCGCGGAGCATAATGTCGTGGTCGTGACCGCGAACGGTCAGTCGTACTCGCAGGGGATTCTGCTCGATGGGTGGCGTTACGCTGGGCGGCTTTACACCTCGCCGGTGCGAGCGGACATGAAACACTTCGAATGGCGCGAGAACACGGCTAAGTGCGCGGAAGTTTTGGCGAGGGCGCTGCCGCCACCAGTTGTCGCAGGCAAGCCAACCACTCGTTAGGCAAGTTTGCCGCGCTCCCTCGCGCGCCGTATCCTAAGCGGTGGAAGATTTCTTCAAGATCGAGGAGGAGGTGAAAGCGGTGAAGCCGCCGACGGCCGCTTCGCCCTTGGCTGCGCGCATGCGACCGCGTTCGCTCGAAGAATTTGTGGGGCAACAGCACATCCTTGCGCCCGGAAAACTTCTGCGGCGCGCGATTGAGGCGGATCGATTGCCGTCCGTTATTCTTTCGGGTCCACCGGGAACGGGAAAGACGACGCTGGCGCAAATCATTGCGGAGATGACGCAGGCGAAGTTTGAACGCCTGAGCGGCGTGGAGAGTAATGTCGCCGAGATGCGCAAAGTGGTCGGCGCAGCTGCGAATCGCATCCGCACCTCCGGCCAGAAAACGATTCTGTTTGTTGATGAGATCCATCACTTCAACAAAGCGCAGCAGGATATTTTGTTGCCCGATGTGGAAAGCGGCAATCTGCGGCTAATCGGCGCGACCACTTACAATCCGTTTTTCTACGTCAACAGCGCGCTCGTTTCGCGCTCGCAGGTTTTTCAACTCGAGCCGCTGCGTGTTGAACACCTCGAGGAATTAATCGATCGCGCGTTAGCCGACGAAGAACGCGGCCTTGGAAAATACAAAGTGCAGATGGATCCAGAAGCTAGAACGCATCTGGCTAAAATTAGCGACGGTGATGCGCGGAAATGTCTGAACGCCCTCGAGATCGGCGTTATGACCACGGCGCCTAACAAGTCAGGCGTGGTCCATTTTACCATCGAAGTCGCCGAGCAAAGCATTCAACAAAAAGCGATCGTTTACGATCGCGCAGGCGACGCGCACTACGACACGATCAGCGCTTTTATCAAAAGCATGCGCGCATCCGATGAGAAAGGCGCGATCTACTGGCTCGCGAAAATGCTGCACGCCGGTGAGGATTTTCGTTTTATCGCGCGGCGCATCGTGATTTTCGCGAGCGAAGATGTCGGCCTGGCAGACGCGGAAGCGTTGCCGCTCGCGATCGCCGCGCAGCAAGCAGTCGAATTTGTCGGCATGCCCGAAGCGCGCATTCCCCTCGCCCACGCCGTCGCTTATATGTGTCGCGCGAAGAAAAATCGCGAAGCCTATGAGTCGTTAGGCGCGGCCACGGAAGAAATCGAATCGGAGCGAACCGAGCGCGTCCCGGAACGCTTGAAGAACAAACACTTCCCGGTTAATCCCGCGAAGTGATGGAGATTTCCGCGGCGGCTCTTAGTAAGCGGCTGCATCAGCGATTGCGGAAATGGTTTCGCGCAACCTATCCGAGCTTCACGCACGCCCAATTGCTCTGCGTGCCGGCAATCCTAGAGCGCCAATCGATTCTGCTCACGTCGCCGACCGGTAGCGGCAAAACGCTGGCCGGATTTCTCGGCGTTTTCGATTTTCTTCTGCGGAAACTCGATGCCGGCACGCTGACACGATCGGTGCAATGCATCTACGTCTCTCCCTTGCGCGCGCTGACCTACGACATCAGCAAAAATTTGCGCGCACCGATCGAAGGCATGGGTTTGGAGAAAGAGTTGCTCGTGCACGCGCGCAGTGGCGACACGAAAGCTTCGGAGCGCGCGAAGTTTCGCAGAAGCGGCGCGCACATTTTGGTGACGACGCCGGAGAGTCTGGCTGTGATGCTGGCGCAGGAAGGTTACGTGAATCATCTGCGCGAATGTCAGTTCGTTATCGTGGATGAACTGCATTCCTTCGCGGGAAACAAGCGCGGCGTCGATCTGACTTTGTCGCTCGAACGATTGGAACGGCTTTGTAGCCGCCGCCCTGTGGGCGGCGCGGGAGAGAACATCGCTACGTCTTCCCGTCGCTCGCCGCAGGCGAGCGGCTACAACGGCGCGCTCACACGGGTTGGACTATCTGCAACTGCCGCGCCGCTGGATTTACTCGCGCGATTTCTGGTGGGCGAAGACCGCGCCTGTCGCATTGCGGAAGCGAAGGTGGAGAAGAAATCGATCGTGGAAGTTTTCTCGCCGATTCGCCGGCATCCCTATCCGCCCGCTGGCTACACCGGTGCGCGATTGTATGCGGAACTGGCTGACCTGATTCGCTCGCGCAAATCTGTCATCGTTTTTACTAACGTTCGTTCCGCGGCGGAGCAGTTGGGATTGAACCTAAAGGAATTGCTGCCCGATCTGGCGAAGCAAATCGAAATACATCACGCTTCGTTAGACCGCAGCGTTCGCCTGGAAGTCGAAGATCGATTGAAGAACGGCGAACTGCGCGCGGTCGTTTGCTCAACTAGTCTCGAACTCGGCATCGATATCGGCGCGGTCGATCTCGTCGTCATGGTCGCAACACCGAAAGGCGTCTCGCGGGCGATTCAAAGGATCGGTCGGTCCGGTCATTCGCTCAATCGCATGAGTCACGGCGTTCTCGTGGCGACGAATGTGAATGATCTGGTCGAGGCCACCGTGACCGCGCGCCGCGTGCGCGAGCGCGCACTCGATCCGATTCGCATTCAGCAGCAGCCGGTTGATGTGCTGGCCCAACATATTGTCGGTCTGGCCATGCTCGAGACAATTACCACCGACGAAGTTTTCGCACTCGTTAGGCGCGCATTTCCTTTCGCCGAACTGGAACGCGAAGAATTTGATCGCGTGGTCCAGTAC
>JALZAX010000259.1 GCA_030948055.1 Verrucomicrobiota bacterium
CAGCGCGGGCTTGTTCTTTCGTGGCGCGATTGAAGCGGGCGGTCTCAACCCTGGTTTCGATCCGAAGGGTGATCTCGTGACCGAAATCGACTTCTCGTTAGTCAAAAAAGATCCGGCCGAAGCGCGCGGCACCATCTTCACCGCCATGCAACGCCTGCGTGAATTGCCGGGCGTCCGCGCAGTCGCGCTCGGGACCATGTTGCCCTACGGCAACTTCACCAACACGCGCCGCATCATGTCGACTCGCGAATCGATGCCGACCGATCCGAAAGCGCCCGATCCAGGTGCGGGCGGATTATTCACCGCGACCACGCCGGGCTACTTCGACGCCATCAGCGTGCGAATTCTACGCGGCCGCGATTTCACTCAAGCCGAAGCGGAAAACAAAGATGCTCCGCGCGTTGTCATCATCGATGAAGAGATGGCGAAGAAGATCTTCCCGAACGCGGACGCCCTCGGCCAGCATGTGCGCTACACGCAACCGCCGCGCGACGGCTCGCCCAACGACTTCGAAGTCGTCGGCATCGTCAATGCGCATCGCCACGATGTGCAAAACGACACAACGTTGCGGCGGATCTTCGTTCCATTCGTGCAAAGCTATAGTGGGCAGATTTACCTGCACACCCGCCTAACGAATACTGATCGCCGCGCGATCGCCGGAATTATTTCCACCGTTCGACAAACCCTCCGCAACATCGATCCCGATCTGCCCATCCTCGCCATGACGCCCTTCGTTGATGAGATGGAAAAGAGTGTCGGCCTTTGGATCGTGCGGCTGGGCGCAGTCATGTTCGGCGTCTTCGGTGGAATCGCGCTACTGCTCGCGGTGGTTGGCGTTTACGGCGTGAAAGCCTATTCCGTCGCGCGGCGCACGCGGGAGATCGGTATCCGCATGGCGCTGGGCGCGCATCGCGGCGACGTCTTTAAGCTGATTATGAAACAGGGCGCGTTGCAGACCGCCGTGGCCTTGACGCTTGGTTTGTTGCTCTCGTTGGGCGCAGGCCGCGTTCTCGCCCAAATGCTCTACAAAGTCAGCCCGGCGGATCCGATGGCACTCGCAACCGCCGCTATCATGCTCGGCACTGCAGCCTTGCTCGCTTGCTTTTTCCCGGCACGAAAAGCAACACGCGTCACCCCGATGACCGCGTTACGAACGGAGTAATTCAGACAGGATTAACAGGATTTTGCAGGATTAAGAAAATCCTGATCATCCTGTAAATCCTGTCTAACTTTTCTTTCGAGCGATGTAGGCGCTGACCTGTTGCTGCAAGATTTCCAGCGGCAACGCGCCGTCCTTCAAGACCACATCGTGGAACTCGCGTTCGTCCCATTTGTCGCCCAGTTCCCGTTGCGTTTTCGCGCGCAATTCCTGCAACTTCAACATCCCAACTTTGTAAGCGCACGCTTGTCCCGGCGCGACGATATAGCGTTCGATTTCGGACGTGACTTCTTTTTCGCCCATGCCCGTTTTTTCCAGCATGTAAGCGATGGCTTTTTCGCGCGGCCAACGTTGCGCATGAATTCCGGTATCAACCACCAACCGGACCGCGCGAAATAATTCCGCCTGCAAACGTCCGAGATCGCCGAACGAATCGTTCTCGTACCAACCAGCCTCTTTCGCCAGCCACTCCGTGTAGAGCGCCCATCCTTCCGCGTAAGCGGTAAACGGAATCATCTTGCGAAATTGCGGCACACCTTTGAGTTCCTGCGCGGTGGAAATTTGAAAATGATGGCCGGGCACGCCTTCGTGATACGACAGCGTCGGCATGCTCCATTTCGGAATTTCATTCATCGCGCGCAGATTGGCGTAGAAAACTCCGGGGCGCGTTCCGTCGAGCGCCGCTGGCTCGTAGTAAGCTCCCGGTGCGGTCGCCTCCTTAAACTCCGGCACACGGCGCACTTCGATTTTCGCTTTCGGAATGGTCACGAAAAGTTTCGTCGAACGCTCCAGCGCCTGATCGATCAGGCGCTTGTATTCCGTCAGCGCTGCGGTGCGCCCGTTGTCGTCATTTGGAAAAAGAAAACGCGGATCGTCCGACATCGCTTTCATGGCCGGGCCGATCGGCTGGCCGGCGTAGCCATTAGCGTCGAGCAACGTGCGCATCTCATCTTCGATGCGCGCGACTTCGGAAACGCCTAAAGAGTGGATGTCGGCCGGATTCAGCGTCGTCGTCGTGTTCTCGCGCAATTGATGGGCGTAAAACGCTTCGCCATCGGCAAATTTCCAAACGCCATCGTCCGTCGTCGTTCGCGGCAGAAGCGCAGTGAAATAATCGATCAGTTTTTTGTAAGCGGGGTAAACGCTGGCCGTGATGGCGTTTTCCACGTGGCCTTGAAACTCGTTCCGCTTCTGCTCATCCAACTTCTCGATCTTGGCTGCGCGTGTTTTGAAAGAAGTTGCCAGAATATTTTCCGCCGCCGGTTTGGCGACGAACTCATTCATCTCTTTCAAGACTTCCTCGACGACGAAGCGCGGCGGAATCACGCCTTTCGTTTCGCGCAACTTCACGCCTTCGAGCACCTGATCGAATTTCATCGGCAAGGCCTCGAGTCGTTTGACGTAGTAATCGCAATCACGCGGCGCGAGCAGGCGGTGCGAGTTGGCCATGAAAGACGGGAATTGGTTCTGCATCCCGAAGAGCTGATTCACCGGATAGTTGTCCCACTGAAATTTTTCGCCTTCAGCCTGCACGGTGAGAAACCAATCGAGCACGCTGGTGGAGAGCCGCTGTGATGGGTTTTGTTTCTCCAGCGGATAAGAATGCAGCTGATCCAGATCGCGGTGCAGCCGATCGAAACCAGCCTGCTGATGCGCGGGCGATTCGTCGTTCAGCTTCGCGTTGTGACCGGTGATGCCGAATTGCTCGACCAACCCGATTTGGGTGAGCAACTCAGGCTCATCAAAAACGAACTGGATGAAAACCTTGTCGTAAAAAACGTTGAGGAACCAAGGACGAAAATAAATCGCGTTAATTGCCAGGACCGCGACGATGAGGAGCACTACCGCGATGATTCCGCCGAGCCATTTCAAGATGCGCTTGAACATGGCGGCAGAAAATCCGGCGCTGCCTAACAAGTCAATCCAATCCGTCGGCGTGACTCCGCGAGATATTCTTCGTCGATCTCGAAACCAATAAAACTCGGCACACGATGTTGTTTCGCGGCCACCGCGGAATTTCCGATTCCGAGAAACGGATCGAGCATCGTTTTCACCTGCGCCGCGCCGTGCAATTTAATGCAATTCACGACCAGCTCGACCGGAAACGTCGCCGGATGCGGTCGCTCTTTGTCACGGCTCTTGATGGTTTCATACGGGACAAACCAGGTGTTGCCGCGGCAACGGAGATCGCCCCCACCGGTATGTTGCCAGCGCGCGATGTTGCTCTTGTCCTGATAAGGCACGCCGAGGGCCAGACGGTCGATCGGCGTTTTTCCTTCGCACGTCAGATGGAAAACGTATTCGTGACAATCGTTCAAGTAACGGGGCGAGCTGATCGGTTTGAAATGGCCATGAGTTCGCTCTTCGATCGCAATCGACTTGATCCAATGGATGGTGTTTTGTAGGACGAAGAATTCGCGCAAGGCGAAAACGATTTCGTGCGGCAACATCGGATTAGAGGGCGCCGAACCAACGTTTAGAAAAAACGAACCGCCCGCTTTAAGAACGCGGCAAATCTGCGCGGCCCATTCCGCACACCAAGCCAGATATGACTCTCGATTCTGGCGATCGGAAAATTTTCCGTAGCGAATGCCGAGATTGTAAGGCGGCGATGTGACCACAAGATCGATGGACTCGTTAGGCAAATCGGCCATGCCAGCGACGCAATCGCCCAGCCGCAGGTCGAACTTTGTCACGCGAAGAAAGTCGCCGAGCGCATTCGATTCGTACAGCGAATTCGTTTAGATTGGGTCGAATGTCCGACAAGCCTGCCAAACTCAAGATCGCCGATCGCGAGTTCACGTCACGCCTGCTCGTCGGCACAGGCAAGTTTTCGTCGAACGAAGCGATGCGCGATGCGCTGGAGGCGAGCGGGACGGAAATCGTCACGGTGGCGCTGCGCCGCGCCGATCTCTCCGGCAAAGGCGATCCGTTCGCGAACATTCTCGATTTCATCGATCCGAAACGCTTCCTGCTTTTGCCAAACACGAGCGGCGCGCGCAACGCGACTGAAGCCGTTCGGTTAGCGCGCCTCGCGGTCACGGCCGGACTTCCGAATTGGGTGAAGCTCGAGATTCATCCCGACCCGCGCTACC
>JALZAX010000024.1 GCA_030948055.1 Verrucomicrobiota bacterium
CATTGCGAGATCGAGCCCGGAAATCTTCTCGCATGCAGTAAGCGCCGCCTCGCCCATTTGAAACAATGTCGTTTGCGCGGAGGGACTGAAATTGTCCGCGAAAATTTTCAGCATCGCTTTGAGAATGGCATCGTTCGCTGTTGTGAAACTCTGCGGGTGATCGCTGAATCGCCAGCTCGCGCTGAAGGAAGTGGCAAGAATGCGATCGTTCGTTTCCGGCAAAGTGGTGAATTCGTCGCGCGGATATTTTTCGAAGCCGGAGCCGGTCGATTTCAAAATCAGCAGATCGCGCACACCCGATGCCACCGAGGTGTCGTTAAAAGTGGAAACGACGCGCGTGAACATTCGCGCTTCACTTCCGGTGGCGAAGGAATGCGGATGCGGCTTTCCGTTGATCGTCATTCGTTCCCAATGGCGCTCGGCAATTTCGATTTCCGCCTGCGTCACCTGGGAATACTTCGCGACAAAGTGCTGTCCCAGAACGATCGCGAATCGTTCGATCTCGTGCCCGAGATGTTGTTTTGCCAGAATGTTGACCGTGTTCCTGATCGTATCCGTTGCGACCACCTTGCTGTTGTCGCCGCTGGTGTAGGACGAAACGAAATCGCCGCGCAGCAGCGCTCGCACCTCGATCTCCTTCAAAGTGTGTGTTGGACCGTCGCGCAAAATTTTCAGCACCCGCACGCGCGCTTTGCCGTAGCGGTGGTCGGTCACCTTCGTCATTGCCGATGAGAATTAATTCGTTTAAGCCGACAACGCGATGCCAAACCTCGACGAATTGAATGCGATGGACCGTGAAACATTCGCGCGCACAATTGGCTCGGCCTTCGAGCATTCGCCGTGGATCGCTGAACGGGCGTGGGCGCGAAGACCCTTTTCAGCCTTGGAAGATTTGCACAGTTCCTTGTGCGCAACCGTGGAAGCCGCAACTCGCGACGAACAACTTTGCCTCATCCGCGCCCATCCAGATTTGGTCACGCGCGCGGTCTTGACTCGCGAGTCGCAAAATGAACAAGGGAGCGCCGGTTTGAGCAATCTTTCCGCGAGCGAGGCAGAGCAATTTCAGAACTACAACGCGCAATATCGCGAACGCTTCGGATTTCCGTTTGTGATTTGCGCACGTCTCAACCAAAAGGAAACGATCCTGCATGCGTTTCCCGAGCGCTTGCAAAACTCACCGGAGCGCGAGATGAAAACAGCGCTGGAAGAAATCTACAAGATCGCGGAATTGCGTTTGCACGATTTGCTCAAATGAAAGGCCTAACGACTCATGTGATCGATACCGCTCGCGGCGTTCCCGCGGCCGGGATGAAGATCGAGCTCTACTCGTTAGGCAAACTGCTTAAGACCGTGACGACGAATGCGGAGGGTCGCACCGATGAACCTCTTCTCGCGGAAAGGGAGTTTGCTGCCGGAAATTACGAGCTCGTTTTTTTCGTCGGCGATTATTTTGGCGAACGCCGTTTCCTCGACCGCGTTCCAGTGCGCTTCACCATCGATGACGCGGAGGCGAAATATCACGTACCGCTGCTTGTCTCGCCGTGGGCTTACAGCACCTACCGCGGAAGCTAATGAGTGCGGCTGATGCCACACCGCCTGGACTGGTCGACCTGGCAGCCGCACGCGTGGGCGGAATCGCGCTTTTGGCGAACGACGAATTTTTCGCCGAAAAAGAAAATCTCTTGAAGCCGGGTCGCGGAATTTTCATTCCCGAGAAATATACCGACCACGGCAAATGGATGGATGGCTGGGAGACGCGGCGCCGTCGCACGCCGGGTAACGATTGGTGCGTGATTCAGTTAGGATTGCGCGGAGTCGTCAAACAAGTCGACATCGATACCAATCATTTTCTCGGGAATCATCCGCCGTTCGGTTCGCTCGATGCAATTTGCCTAACGAATGGTTGGCCACCTGAAAGCGAGAAGCTCGATTGGAAACCGATTCTCGAGAAATCGCCGTTGAATCCCGGCTCGCAAAATCTCTTCGCTATCAACAGCGGCGAGGTTTGGACACATCTGCGTTTAAACATCATTCCGGATGGCGGCGTCGCCCGATTGCGCGTCTACGGCCAGGTGATGCCCGACTGGAGCAAAGTGAGAGCCGGCGAGCTGGTCGATCTCGTGGCGGTGGAAAACGGCGGGGCGCCGCTGGCCTGCAGCGATATGTTTTTCAGTTCGATGAACAACCTCATCATGCCCGGCCGTTCGGAAAATATGGGCGACGGTTGGGAGACGAAACGGCGGCGCGGTCCGGGTTATGATTGGATGATTTTGAAACTCGGTTTACCGGGGGCGATTCAGAAAATCGAAGTCGATACGAACCATTTCAAGGGCAACTATCCCGATACCTGTTCGATCGAAGGCTGCAATGCCGCGCCCGGATCTTCCATGGAAGAACTTCAACAGGTGTGCTGGTTAGAAATTTTGCCGCGGACAAAATTGCAGGCCGACACGCGCCAGTTCTTCGAGAAGGAGCTCGCCTCGAGCGGTGAATTCACGCACCTGCGCCTCAACATCTATCCCGATGGCGGCGTGAGCAGGCTGCGCGTTTGGGGAACGCCGGTCTTGCCTAACGAATGAGCGATTTCGATTTGCTCGTGCGCGGCGAGCAAGACATCGGAATTAGCGACGGAAAGATCGTCTCGTTAGGCAAGAATATTTCCGGCGCAGCGAAAGCCGAAATCGATGCGCACGGTCTGACAATTTTCGCCGGCGTCATCGATTCGCACGTTCATTTCAATGAACCGGGCCGCACCGAGTGGGAAGGTTTCACAACCGGATCGCGCGCCGCCGCAGCCGGTGGAACAACTACGATTTTTGACATGCCGCTCAATGCGCATCCGCCGACAATTAATGGTGCGGCGTTCGATGCAAAACGCGCCGCCGCGGAAAAGCATTCGTTAGTCGATTTTGGTTTGTGGGGCGGATTGGTGCCGGGAAATGTCGATCAATTGGAAACGCTGCGCGATCGCGGTGTCGTCGGCATCAAGGCTTTTTTGTGCGAGAGCGGGATCGACGATTTTCCCGCAGTCGATCTCGCGACCTTGCGCGCCGGAATGAAGCGCGCCGCCGAACTAAACTTACTGGTGGCGGTGCACGCCGAGTCTAACGAGTTGTTACAAAATCCGCCGAGCAGCGGAACAGTGCGCGATTATCTCAATTCGCGGCCGATACAAGTTGAGCTGGCGGCGATCAAAACGGCAATCGAGCTCGCGCACGAAGTCGGCTGCCGGTTGCACATTGTGCATGTCAGTTGCGGTCGTGGAGTTGCGCTCGTGAAGTACGCCCGCTCCCACGGAGCTGATGTTACTTGCGAGACCTGTCCGCATTACTTGTTGCTGACCGACGAGGACATGGTGGAACTCGGCGGTGTCGCGAAATGCGCGCCGCCTCTGCGTTCGGCGAGTGAACAGGCCGATCTTTGGCGACAACTGGACGACATCACCAGCATCGGTTCCGATCATTCCCCGGCGCCGTGGTCGATGAAAGAAGCGCCAAACTTTTTTGAGGTCTGGGGCGGCATTTCCGGTTGTCAGCATCTCCTGCCGTTGCTGATCGCCGCGAAAATCTCCCGAGGCGAAATCGAACGCCTAACGAGTGCTGGCGTAGCGAAGCGATTTCGCATTCGCGGAAAAGGCGGAATCGAAATTAGCCACGATGCCGATCTGACGCTGGTTGATCTGCGTGCGGAAGAGCTCATCCGCTCGGAATCTTTGCACTATCGCCATAAGCACAGTCCGTATGCGGGCCGCCCGTTGCACAGCCGTATCGTGCGCACAATTTTGCGGGGGCAAACCATCTTCGAGAATGGTAGGTTTTTTTCCCCGCCAAATGGACGACTTGTTAGGCCGGATAATTCCTTGATGTGAAAGTAAAAGTGCGCACCAGCCTTTGGCCGGAAGAAGTAAAAAAAATCGGTGCCCGGCTCGGCGAAGCTAATCAAGCATTCGTTAGGCGCTATCCCGGCGAATCAAATCGGCGTCAGGCCGTACACACGGTCTACGGTGGCGCGCATCTTTTTAAATCCGACTCGGCCCAGCGACTCGGCGCGGTGGCCCTTCGCTCCATGCACGAGTATACGCCCGACGCCGAGACGCTGGCGCGCGTGCTCGGTTATCCGGAAGGCGCGTTGGCGCAAAAGATTTTCGAGCGTGTCACCGAGAAATTGCAGCGCGAAGCGATCGAAGATTTTCGCCTCGATTTCGAAGATGGTTACGGCAATCGCGCCGACCACGAAGAGGATGGCCACGCGGCCTCCAGCGCGGTTGAAGTTGCGCAAGGCCTGGCCGCCGGAACGCTGCCACCCTTTATCGGCGTTCGCATCAAGCCGCTGAACGAAGACTTACGCGCGCGCAGTGTGCGCACTCTCGATATTTTCATCACCTCTCTGCTGGCGGAAACCAATCATCACTTGCCGGAAAACTTCATCGTCACCGTCCCGAAAATTCAAATAACAGAGCAAATGCATGCGGCCGTGCGCTTGTGCGAAATGCTGGAGAGACGAAATGGTTTGCAGGCCGGAGCGCTGTACATTGAGCCGATGATCGAAACGCCGCAGGCGATCATCGATCCGCGCGGAGGTTGCGCCCTCAACTCCCTCATCGAAGCCGCGGAAGGCCGCTGCCGCAGCATTCATTTCGGTGTTTATGATTACACGGCGGCGTGCGGCATCACCGCAGCGTATCAAACGATGCGACATCCGGCGTGCGATTTTGCCCGTCAGGTCATGCTCGTCTCGACGGCGGGAACCGGCGTCCATCTTTCCGATGGCGCGACGAACATTTTGCCGGTCGGCCCGCATCGCGCGAGTGAAGGCGAAAGTTTGAGCGACGAACAATTGCGTCAAAACCGCGAAGCGGTCCACGGCGCGTGGCGACTGGGCTTCGACGACAACATGCACTCACTTCGCAACGGTTTTTATCAGGGTTGGGATTTGCATCCGGCGCAATTCGTCACTCGTTACGCTGCGGTTTATTACTTCTTTCTCGGCGGCCTAACGAGTGCTTCCAACCGGCTCAAAGCCTTCGTGGAAAAAGCTGCGCTCGCCTCTTTGCACGGCGACGTTTTTGACGATGCCGCCACCGGCCAGGGCTTGTTGAATTTTTTCCTGCGCGGGATCGCTTGCGGCGCCATCACGGAAAACGAGGCGCTCCAGACCGGCCTGTCGATCGAGGAAATTCGTTCGCGTTCGTTTCTCAAGATCCTCGAATCGCGTCGCGGAAAATGAGCAACGCGATCGAGTTTCGACTGAACGGTAATCCGGTTCGCGTCGATTCGGTCTCGCCCAACATCACGTTGCTCGAATGGCTGCGCACGAACGGCCTCACCGGTTCGAAGGAAGGTTGCGCAGAAGGTGATTGCGGCGCCTGCTCGGTCGCGATTGTCGATCGCGATGCTCGCGGCAAGCGTTGTTATCGGGCGATCAACAGCTGTCTCGTGCCGCTGCCGCTCATGGCGGGTCGCGACATCGTTACGGTCGAGGGTGTCGGCTGCGCGCAGATGCATCCCGTACAGCGCGCGATGGTGGAAAACTTCGGATCCCAATGCGGTTACTGCACGCCGGGTTTCATCATGTCGATGTTCGAAGGTTACTACCGCAAGGATCTCAAGACCGCGGCGCAACTGGACGAGCAACTCTGCGGCAATCTTTGTCGCTGCACCGGCTATCGCGCGATCCGCGATGCCATGGCGGATTGCCTAACGAGTCGTAACGGTGCCGATCAATTTGACGAGCAGCTGAAGCTCGCCAAAGCAAAACTCGGCCCGGCGCGTTATACATTCGGCGGCGAAAAATTTCTGCGTCCAACTTCGCTCGACAAACTCTTCGCCATGATGGCGGAGAATCCGGACGCGCGCTTGATCGCCGGCGCCACGGAGCTCGGGCTGGAGGTCACGAAAAAGTTTCGCAAGTTCCCGATCCTCATTTCGCTCGAAGCGATTCCGGAATTGTCTTCCATCACATCAAGTGAAACGGAATGGACCATTGGTGCCGCCGCCACGCTGACTAAAATCGATGACTCGTTAGGCGCGGAGTATCCGGAGCTGCGCGAGATGCTTTTAGTCTTCGGTTCCCGACAAATTCGTAATCGCGCCACCATGGGCGGAAATATCGTCACGGCGTCACCGATTGGAGATGCCGCACCGGTTTTGCTCTCGTTAGGCGCCAGGGTTGTTCTCGCCTCCGCCGGTGGCGAACGCGTCCTGCCCATCGAAGAATTTTTTGTCGCCTATCGCAAGACGGCGCTGCGGTCTAACGAGATCTTGAAATCGATCCTGCTCCCGCGAATTCCATCCGACGTGCGGGCGGTACGCAGATTCTACAAGGTTTCGAAACGCCGCGAGATGGATATCAGCACTGTCGCGGGTTCGTTCGTCGTCCGATTGACGGACAAGGGGACCATCGTGCATGCGCGCCTCGCTTACGGCGGCGTTGCGGCCATGCCGATGCGCGCGCGCAAGACTGAGGAGGCGTTGATCGGGAAACGCTGGCGCGCCGAAACGTGCGAGGAAATTTTGCCGACGCTCGAGTCGGAGTTCACGCCGATTTCGGACGTGCGCGGCAGTGCGACCTATCGCCGGGAGTTGATCAAGACTCTGCTACGCAAATTTTTTACCGATACAAACGAAGCGCCGTTGAAAAAAATCAGCCGATATCTGACCGAGAAGGAAAATGCTTTGCCGCACGAGAGCGCGCACAAACACGTCAACGGCGCGGCGATTTACGTGGACGATTGCGCGCAAGCAGAGTCGATGCTCGAGACGTGGCCGGTTTGCTCGCCGCACGCGCACGCGAAAATCTTGTCGCGCGACGCTTCGGCCGCGTGCGCTATGCCGGGCGTTCATGCGCTTTTACTCGCGGAAGATGTCCCAGGATTGAACGACGTCGGCGCGGTGCGGCACGATGAAATTTTATTGGCCGACAAAGAAGTTTTCTATCACGGCCAAATCGTCGCGCTGGTCGTTGGTGAAACTCAGGAAGCATGTCGCGCGGCCGCGGAGAAAGTGATCATCGAATACGAACCGCTGCCGCCAATCTTCACCATCGAAGAGGCGATGGCGGCGAATAGCGTTCACACCGAACCGAATTTCATTCGTCGTGGTGACGTCGCGTCCGGTCTAAAAAATTCGCCTAACAAGTTGTCAGGCGAATTTTCTTTTGGCGGCCAGGACCATTTCTATCTCGAGTCGAACGCCGCCTGGGCGGAAGTGGGCGAAGACGGAAGCGTCGTCATCAGTTCCTCGACGCAGCATCCATCCGAGGTGCAGCACATCGTTGCGCACGTGCTTGCGCAGCCGATGAAGAATGTGGTCGTGGAGTGTCCGCGCATGGGTGGAGGTTTCGGAGGAAAGGAAACGCAGGCGGCGGGATTAGCCGCGCTGGCGGCGCTGGCCGCGGCAAAAACGAAACGCAAGGTGCGCGTTCGTTACAACCGCGATCAGGACATGATGATCACGGGGAAACGGCATCCGTTTCTGGGAAAATTCGAGGTTGGTTTCGATGACGACGGCATGTTGCTCGCCGCGAAAATCGATTTGTATTCGAATGGTGGCTGGTCGTTAGACCTTTCTCGCGCGGTAACCGATCGCGCTGTCTTCCATCTCGATAACGCCTACTACATTCCGCACGTCGCCTTCAGCGGGACGGTCATGAAAACCCACCTCGCATCGAACACGGCGTTTCGCGGTTTCGGTGGGCCGCAGGGCATGCTGGTCATGGAAGAAATTCTCGATCGCATCGCGCGAGCGACCGGTCTCGCGCCAGAACTCATTAGGCAAAGAAACTTGTATCGCGGTCGCGGCGAAACCAACACCACGCATTACGGGCAGGAGATTGAAGACAACCGAATTCAGCGGGTTTGGAGTGAACTGCTGAGCTCGAGTGACTTCATCGCGCGGCGAGAGGAAATCAATGCCTGGAATTCTGAGCAACCAAATCGCAAACGCGGCCTTGCCATCACGCCGGTGAAATTTGGAATTTCCTTCACCACCACGCATCTCAATCAGGCCGGCGCGCTCGTTCTCCTTTATCAGGACGGCACTGCGCAGGTGAATCACGGGGGAACGGAAATGGGGCAGGGCGTTTACACCAACATCGCGCAGATCGCAGCGCGCGAGCTTGGCCTAACGAGTGATCGCGTCCGCGTCATGGCGACGCGCACCGACAAAGTGCCGAACACCTCGGCGACGGCAGCTTCCTGCGGCACGGACCTAAACGGCGCCGCAGTCAAAAATGCCTGTGACAAGTTGCGCATGCGCCTGTTGCCTTTCGCGATCGAGATGCTGGAAGAAAAAAACGCGCGCGCCCTTTCGCGTTACGAAGTCGTCTTGGCCGATAATTTTTTCTTCCATGGCAGCGCGCCGGAAAATCGACTGCCGATTTTTGAATTGCTGCAACGCGCTTATTTCGCGCGGACCAGTTTGAGCGCGACCGGATTTTACCGCACGCCAGATATCAACTACGATCGCGTCGCGGGCCGCGGAAAACCGTTTCATTATTTCGCGGTCGGCGCGGCGGTGAGTGAAGTGGAAATTGATGGCTTCACCGGCACGCATCACATCCGCCGCGTCGATATCTTGCACGATGCCGGCGACCCCGTGAACCTCGGGGTAACGCGCGGACAAATCGAAGGCGGGTTCGTGCAAGGCGCGGGCTGGCTAACTTGCGAAGAGTTGGTCTGGGATTCTGAGGGTCGGCTCCGTACGCATTCGCCGGACACCTACAAAATCCCCGCGGTCGGCGACACGCCGGATGTTTTCAATGTGGCGCTGCTCACCGAGGCAACGCAGTCCAATGTCATTCACGGCAGCAAGGCCGTGGGAGAACCGCCATTAATGCTGGCGATTTCTGTGCGTGAAGCAATCCGCGACGCCGTCGCGGCTTTCGGAAAAAATGGCGGTCAGGTTCCGCTCGCATCCCCAGCCACGCCAGAAGCGATCTTTACTGCGATTCGCGGCCTAACGAGTAGTTCGTCGACGGCCGAAGCGAAACCGGATCATGCGATGGCGGAGCAGGTTCTCTCGTGAGAGAAATCGAGCACAAGCTCAAAGTCGCGCGCGGTGAGACGCCGGCCGAGTTGCTCTTCAAGAACGCGCAGCTGGTGAATGTTTTCAGCGGCGAGATTTATCGCGAGAGCGTCGCGGTCGATGATGGGCGCGTCGTCGGGTTTGGCGAATACGAGGCGCGCGAGGTGATTGATCTGAACGGCGCGTATCTCGCACCCAGTTTGATCGACGGCCATTTTCACGTCGAAAGCACGATGGTCACAGTGCCGGAATTTGCGCGGGCCGTCGTGCCGCACGGCACAGGCGCAATGGTGATCGACCCGCACGAATTCACCAACGTGCTCGGCAAAGAGGGCATTCAATACGTGCTCGATTCGAGCAAAGGTTTGCCCATCGATTTTTTCATCATGCTGCCGTCATGCATTCCGGCGACACATTTGGAAACGAGCGGCGCGCGGCTGCACGCTTCCGATCTCGCCGAGATGATCAACGACGAACGCATCGCTGGCGTGGCGGAATTAATGAATTATCCGGGCGTTTTTCTCGGAATGGAAAGCGAACTGGCGAAGATTCGCGCGGGCAAAGGAAAACTAATCGACGGACATGCGCCGGGCCTGCGGGGGAAGAATTTGAACGCCTACGCGCTCGCCGGCGTGCGCTCCGATCACGAGAGCACCGATCTGGAGGAAGCGCGCGAGAAGCTGCGTCTCGGCGTCCATTTGCTGGTGCGCGAAGGAAGCACAGAGCGAAATCTTGAACACATCATATCACTCGTTAGGCCGGAAAATTCTGCCAACTGTTCTTTCGCCACCGATGACAAATTGCCGGGCGATTTGTTGAGCGAAGGTCACATCGACCATTCGATTCGCAAAGCCATCAAGCTGGGCGTCGCGCCGATCACCGCGATCCAAATGGGCACGATAAATACCGCGCGCCATTATCGTCTGCGCAACCATGGCGCGATCGCGCCGCGCTATTGGGCGGACTTCATCGTGCTCGACGATCTGGAAAAGTTTGTCGTCAGACGCGTTTACAAGAAGGGAAAGCTGGTCGCGGAGAATGGTGAATATCGAGGCGCCGAAGTCGCGGCCGCAAAGCAACCACGCAAGACCATGAACATTCGCTTCCGCGGCGCGGATGACATTGCGATCGACGGAACGAACGCGAAGAAAATTCGAGTGATCGAGATTGTGCCCGATCAAATTGTGACGCGCGCGATCAGCCTCGAGCCGAAAATAGAGAACGGCCGAATCGTTTCCGATCCATCACGCGACATTTTGAAGCTTGTCGTGGTCGAGCGACACAGCGCGACCGGAAATGTCGGCGTGGGTTTCGTGCGAGGATTCCAACTCAAACATGGCGCGCTCGGCTCAACCGTGGCACACGACGCACATAACATCGTTGTCGTGGGCGTGGACGACAGCGACATCGTCGCGACTGTGACCGCACTGCAACAAATGGGCGGCGGTCAAATCGCGATCGAGAACGGAAAGGAAATCGCGACTTTGCCGTTACCAATCGCGGGCCTGGTTTCCGATCGACCGCTCGCGGAAGTGGTCGAGAAAATCGCGGCGCTGAAAGCAGCCGCGGCCCGGCTTGGCAGTAAACTTCCCGCGCCCTTCATGTCGCTATCGTTCCTCAGTCTCTCGCCGATTCCCGCGCTCAAACTCACCGATCAAGGATTGGTTGACGCCGTCAATATGCGGTTGACCAGTCTGATCGAGTGAATTTTCTCGAGCACATCCTGGCGCGACGTCGCAGCCACGTAACGGCGGCGCGCGCGGCGGTCGATCTGGAAGAAATGCATCGGCAGGCGATCGAGACGCGCAAAAATAAATCGCCTCATCGTTTGCGCGGTGCGCTGAACGCCGCCGGCGTTAACATCATCGCTGAATTCAAGCGCGCTTCGCCCTCATTAGGCATAATCAAGCAGCACGCGAGCGTGGAAGAGATGGTTGCTCTCTACGAAATGGGCGGCGCAGCAGGTATTTCCATTTTGACTGAACACGAATCGTTTCGCGGTTCGATCGACGACTTGGGCGCGGCGCGGGTAGCGACCGGGCTTCCCATTTTGCGCAAAGATTTCACGGTCGATGAATATCAGATCGATGAAGCCGCGATAAATGGCGCGGACGCGATTCTCTTGATTGTTGCCGCGCTGGGCGATGCTGACTTGTCCCGATTCCGTCGATACGCCACCGACGATCTTGGGCTGGATGCGTTGGTGGAAGTGCATAACGGCGAGGAATTCGAGCGCGCGACCGCCTGTGGCGCTACGTTGATCGGAGTGAACAATCGTGATCTGCGCACTTTCACCACCTCGCTAGAAACATCGGTGCAACTCGCGTCCCGCGCGACGCCGGGGATGACGCTGATCAGCGAAAGCGGCATTTCTTCGCCCGCAGATATCAGACGGCTGGTGGACTGCGGTTATCGTGGATTTTTGATCGGTGAATCGTTGATGCGCGCGGACGATCCGGTCGCGCTTCTCGAATCCTTGCGTCATGGGTGAGACGAAAATAAAAGTGTGCGGTCTAACGCACGCCGACGATGCGCGTTTCTGCGCGCAGCTCGGCATCGACATGCTTGGTTTAAATTTTTCACCGCAAAGTTCGCGCTGCCTCGACCGGCAGGAAGCACACGAGATTCGTTCCGCGGTACGGAAGGATTTTGCACCGATGAAATTCATCGGAGTCTTCGTCGATCAGCCGTTGGATTTTGTGCAGCAGACGATCGACGAACTCGCGCTCGATGGCGTGCAGTTGCACGGAAATGAGACGCCCGATCTGGTTAGCCGTATTCGCTCTCCGTTCCGAATCAAAGCGCTACGTGTTGCCCCCGATTTTCGCCTAACTCCGAAAGCTTTCGCGAGCGACGCGAGTGCTTACAATTGCGATGCGCTTCTGTTGGATACATGGGATGCGGACCGGGCAGGGGGAACGGGAAAAACGTTTGATTGGTCGATGGCCGAGAAGTTCAAATCACAGGTGCCGCGACTGATCCTGGCGGGCGGTCTCACTCCGGAGAACGTGACGGAAGCGATCCGCATGATAGAGCCATTTGCGGTGGATGTTTGCAGCGGCGTAGAAGATTCGCCCGGCCGTAAAGACGTGGTCAAATTGCGCCGCTTTGTCGAGGCGGTGCGTCGAAAAAATGAAACTGCGATCGCAACCTAACGCTCAGGGTTTTTGGGGAAAATTTGGCGGGCGTTTCGTTTCCGAAACACTGGTCGCGCCCCTGGAAGAACTGACCTGCGCTTTCCAGGCGGCGCAACGCGATCGCGCTTTCAAAAAACAATTAGCGGATTTGCGGCGGAATTATTCCGGTCGTCCGACGCCGCTCGGTTTGGCCGAGCGCCTAACGAGTCATGCAGGAGGCGCGCGCATTTTTCTGAAGCGCGAAGATTTACTGCACACGGGCGCGCACAAAATCAACAACGCGCTCGGACAGGGCTTGCTCGCGCAGCGCATGGGGAAGAAGCGTATCATTGCGGAGACGGGTGCCGGCCAGCACGGCGTTGCGACCGCGACCGTCTGCGCGTTGCTTGGTCTCGATTGCATCGTTTACATGGGCGCGGAAGACGTGCGCCGGCAGGAGCCGAACGTTTTGCGCATGCGTTTGCTCGGCGCGGAAGTGCGCGTCGTCGATAGCGGATCGCGCACGTTGAAGGATGCGATCAATGAGGCGCTGCGCGATTGGGTGGCGAATGCGCGCGACACCTACTACTTGTTAGGCAGCGCGCTCGGTCCGCATCCGTATCCGCTGATGGTGCGCGAATTTCAGAGTGTGATCGGCGAAGAAACGCGTCGGCAATTTCTCGGGCGCGAGAAACGGTTGCCGGATGCGATCGTCGCCTGCATCGGCGGCGGATCGAACGCCATCGGAATTTTTCATCGCTTTCTCGGCGACGCGAAAGTGCGACTGATCGGCGTCGAGGCCGGCGGAAAAGGCAAGCGCCTCGGCGAGCACGCGGCGCGCTTCGCGCGCAACGGCGGCGGCAAGCCGGGCGTTCTTCACGGCACGATGAGCTACGTCTTGCAGGATGACGATGGGCAAATTTCAAACACGCATTCGATTTCGGCCGGACTCGATTATCCGGCCATCGGACCGGAGCACTCTTTTCTGCGCGATTGCAAACGCGTCGAATATGTTTCGGTCGATGACGCCGCAGCCCTGCGCGGTTTTCAATTACTGGCCGAAATGGAGGGAATTATTCCCGCCCTGGAATCGGCGCACGCGGTGGCTTACGCGGTGCGTTTAGCGAGAAGGCTTCCGCGCAGCAAAGCGATCGTGGTTAATTTGTCCGGGCGCGGCGACAAGGATCTGGCCAGCGTCCAACCACTCGTTAGGCGATGAGTCGCTTCCCGACGCGAGATCGCGCTCGATTTATTCCATTCATCGTCGCTGGTGATCCAAACTTGAAGACAACCGCGGCGTTGATCCTGGCGTTGAGTGAACTCCAGCCGATGGCGATTGAAGTGGGCGTGCCGTTTAGCGATCCGACCGCGGATGGACCGACCATTCAGCGAAGCGGACAACGCGCCTTACGGAATGGCACAACGCTCGCGGCGATTCTCGAAATGTTGAAAAGAACTCGCGGCGAGGAGCGCGCCCCGATTGTTTTGTTCGGCTATTACAACCCTATTCTGCAATTCGGCTTGGATCAGTTTGTTCGCGCGTCCGCGCAGTCAAAAGTGAGTGGCGTGCTGGTAGTGGACTTGCCGGCGGAAGCGGCCCGGTCGCTGCAGAAGAAACTGCAAAATAAAAACATCGATCTGATTTTTCTCGTCACTCCGACAACGGGCGATAAGCGACTAAAACAGATCGTACGCATGGCTAGCGGGTTCATTTACGTCGTCGCGCGCACTGGAGTTACGGGTACGACGCGCGGGTTGGCGGATGAGTCGCAACAACTCGTTAGGCGAATTCGCGCCCTGACAGATTTGCCGGTCGCGGTCGGTTTCGGAATCACGACCGGCGAACAGGCGCGACGAGTTTGCCGCTACGCGGACGCAGCGGTCGTCGGTTCGCGACTAGTGCAAGAAATCGAAGAGAGTAGAAAGCTAAGTAGCGCGCAAGTGGTGAAACGAGTTTTGCGATTGGCGCGGCAATGTGCGGCATGAAAATTTTCGATATCTCGCGCGGCCTAACGAATGATCTCGCGCCTTGGCCCGGCGACACGCCATTTACTTTCGAATTGAAGGGACAGATCGCGCAGGGCAGCAGTGTAAACGTGGGTGCGATCGAAATGAGTGTGCACAACGGCACGCACGCCGACGCGGAATTTCATTTCGATTCTGCCGGATGGACGATGGAAAAAGCGGAACTGCAAACCTATTTCGGCCCGGCGGTGGTTCTTGATCTAACGAAGCTTTTTCAAGACGGTACGCTGCCGAAGATCGGAGTCGGTGACCTCGAGAGAATGGAGGCCTTGAGCGAAGCCCCGCGGCTGTTGTTGAAAACGGGCATTTGGCCGGACTCGACAAAGTTTCCGAAAAAGATTCCCGTCATTGCGCCGGAAGTTCCGGCGTGGCTGCAGGCGAGGGGAGTGAAGCTGCTCGGTCTCGATTTGCCCTCGGTGGACGAGATCGACGCGAAGGAATTGCTCAATCACCACTCGTTAGGCAAAGCGGGTATCAACATCGTCGAGTCACTCGATCTCAGTGAGATTCGCGAGGGAAGATATCAATTCGTTGGACTGCCCTTGAAAATTGCAGGTGCCGACGGCGCGCCGATCAGAGCGATTTTGTGGCGGGATTGAACGAAGTGGAATTTTTGGAACGGCCTGCGCTGCGATGCGCCGTGTGGATCGTAATTATCCTGCTGTTCGCGATCACGAATTTCCCGTGGCATCTCGATAACTACGACCAGGCGAAACAAGCCTTCA